>JBARYO010000246.1:0-7629 GCA_049647905.1 Elainellaceae cyanobacterium
GCTACGCTCAGCGTTATGACTAACGGCTGGGTGGTGCTGGTGCTAATGGTTTACTGACACTTAACGGAATTGGGGTATGCATATCTGTAAAAGTGTCCTATGCTACTTAATACGCTGTGAACAATAAACTTTTGTAACAGTCAGCGTTAACTTTACCGTTAGTTTTGGGTGTTGCCGTATGTGGTTCGCTACATCTCTTGTAATTGCCATTGCCGCAGCTTTTGCATACGCCTGGTTTGAGACTGTATCCGAAGAGCTTGCTATTCTCTGCGTTGCCGTTGCTCTCGTTTGCGCTCTGCTGACCCTAGTATCTGCGCCTTGGCCCATTCAGCTTGTGATGGTGTTGGGACTGTTGACGACTCGGTGGGCTACCCAAAAGGGTTTGCTGAGCTGAGCACAGGTCCATAGCCTGATTATCAATGGCCTGAAACTCATCTCCCCCTCCTCACCAGGGCTCACATGGGCTGATCCTCCCAGCAATACGACAGCTGACCAGCGCCACTATATCGACTGGTACATCCCCATCGTTGTGTCCTGACGAAGGTTTACTTCCAGCGAAAGACGTAGGTATTGTAAGCCGGTACTGTACCAGCGGGGTTCGTTCTGATACGGGCACGCAGCAGCCATGCGGAATCGATCCAATCGCTCGGGATACCCCTAGTCAGGATAAAACCTAGCTAGAATAGTCTAGGGCGCGCTGAGATATGATTGGTGACGCCGCTAGGGTGCTGCTACCGCAATGTTGACACCATCGAGGTTAAGACGATGCCTCATGTCATAACGGGAAAAACTCGCGATTAGGAGGGTGCGGGAGCAGTGACTCAAGAATTTCACGTTTCAATTACGCCGGTTCGAGACGACGAGTATCTCATTCGAGCCGAGAAGGTTTCGCCAGGTGTTCCCCTGGCCGAGCAGCAAATTATTTGGCCTGTTGAAGACTGGCTTCAGCAGGCGCAGCAGCTCATGGGGGATCCTCTAACTGGCTTGCTGCGGGACAACCGACTGCCAGCGGCGATCGCCGCGGCGCAGCGTCAAACCCCTGAGTCTGAGATGCCAGAGGCAGATCGGTCGCTTCTGAGCCTCATGGACCTGGGGCAGCAGCTGTACAACCATCTCTTCCAAGGCATCCTGAGGGATAGCTGGATGACGGCCCAGGGCATTGCCCAGCATCGCGGCGAAGTGCTGCGATTGCGCCTCGGCCTTAAGGGGCCGCTGCTGCCACGTCTGCCTTGGGAAGTGATGCACAGCAGCGGTTCTGACGGTGTTGGACTTGCTGCACATCCCCTGGCAACCGGCACCAATGTTCTCTTCTCTCGCTACCAGCCCAGTGTGGCGATCGCTCCCTCCAATTTTGCGCAGCACCCAGCAGGGCAAATTCGCATGCTGATGGTCATCTCTGCCCCCAGCGATCAAGGTCAACTGAAACTTAAGCAGGAGGCCCAGCAGCTGCAGCAAGAGCTAGGCATGCGACCTGCCACCCTCAACAATGGCCCAGCTGAAGGATTACCCGATATCCAGGTCACTATCCTAGAACAGCCGGGACGCAAAGAATTGGCCCAAGCCTTAGAACAGGGCCACTATCAAATCCTCCACTATGCGGGCCATAGTGATGTGGCCGCAGCGGGCGGACAGCTGTATTTGGTCAACTCGCGAACGGGGCTAACAGAGTCTCTCAGCGGCAATGACTTAGCGGGGCTGCTGGTGAACAACGGCGTTCGCATCGCAGTATTTAATTCCTGCTGCGGCAGCTACAGGGCCGCCAACGGTGATGGCTCGGGCCGCAACCTCACTGAGGCCCTCATCAGCCGTGGGGTGCCGTCGGTGCTGGCCATGGCAGAGCAGATCCCTGATGATGTCGCCCTCACCCTCACCCGGCTCCTGTACCGCAACCTAAAGCAGGGCTATCCCATCGACCTCAGCCTCAGCCGAGCCCGACAAGGTTTGGTGGCAGCTTATGGCTCTACCCAGCTGTACTGGGCATTGCCCACCCTCTATGTTCACCCCGACTTCAACGGCTACCTCACCACCCGCGATCGCCATTCGGATAACCTAGCCGATTCTCTGGCCCGGATGCCTCATTTCCACGCTATTCCATTGTCTAGTTCGGCTTTGGCGGCTTCCAGCACTGCTACACCATCCCTGGGCGAGGGGATGTCAGAGGATGATTCAGCCCAGGCTGCTGTGGATCCCATCTACCCGCTCCAAGATGAGCTAGATGACCTAGACCAAATGGATCTAGATGGAGAGGCTCTAGAGATTACAGAGTCCTCCGGTCTGGTCGACTATGGCGACCATCAGGACGAAGCTCGGGCTCTGCCCTATGGCACCCAGGACAGCACCGATGCCCCCCTTGCCGCATCGAATAGGACACAACAGGCTGCGATCGCTCCCGTCTCTGGTCGCGCTGATGCCTCTACGCTTGTGACCGAGCAGCCAGTGGCCAACGAGCCCGCTATCGACCGGTCCCAAACCCCTCCATCTGAAGCAGTTCCCTTTGATGCAGCATCGAACCACGCTAATGCCGCTATCCTAGCGAGCCCCCGCTGGACGCAGCTTTTGCCGAGGCGTGCTGCCCTGCTGCTGCTCATTCCTTTGGGCTTGGCGCTGGCGGTGAGCACAATGCAGCTTGCGCGGGAACCATCCAGCTCAGGTGATGTCGCCGCTACAAGCTCCGTCGACACCGATGCTGTGCTTGACAACATCAGCGATGCTAGCACCGAGGCTGTGGAGCAGGCGGCCAGAATTAGCTTCACCAAAAATGATATTGACGCCGGGGAGGAGGCGCTGACAGAGTTGTTCAACCGGGGTACCCTGGCTGAGGCCGAGGCCGCGCTAGAGGCCGTGCCAGACGAGCAAATCTCAGATCCTCGCATCAACTTTTTGCACGGGCGACTGGCTTGGGAAAGTTTGAAGCGGGGTGACCCCAGCGCTGATGTTTATGAGGCACGCCGGTTTTGGGATTTTGCGGTGCAGCAGTCTCCCCAGCCGCTGTATTACAATGCTTTAGGCTTTGCCCTCTATACGGAAGGGCGCACGGCGGCAGCGATGGACGCTTGGCTGGAGACGCTGATGCTGCTAGAAGGCGAAGGCATCGCCGTTTATCCTGGGGAAGCCTCAGCGAACAGCAGCCAAATCACGGTAGCCGTACCGGACCAGATTACCAATCAGGATGCACTGACGGCTTACGCGGGATTGGCGGTTGCCATGGCGTTCATGTCATCAAGCCCAACGCCAGAGCAGCCCCCGGACCTTCTCAGTAAGGCGGTTCAGATTCAGCAAGTGGTGATGCAAGGCGACCCGGTGACATTTCAGCCGGAGAACTTGAGACAAAACTGGCTGTGGACCGATGGGATGGTGAAGGAGTGGGAAATTTTGCAGGGGCTGCGATCGCAATAGTCGCGAATTCGTCTAGGAAAACCTAGACCTTGTTGACATCCTCCCCGCCTTGAACCGGGGCGGTTTCACCTTTGGACCTTGGCGCTTACCCTTCAGCGCGCTGAAGAAATTCTTGAACGCCACACCCAAATCGGCGATGGACTGCTGCAAGGGGATGTTTGACACCTCGTTCAGCCACTCGCGTTCAACGCTCTTCTTAGCCTGCGTGATGCAGACCTTTTGCAGGCTGCCGTTCTTAGGCAGCGAATCCGACTGCTGACACAGCGTTAGGGCATCGTTCCACACCACACGGCAGCAGCCAAACAGCTTGGCCAGACTGAGCTGCTGTCCGGCTGTGGGGTAGATTCGACACTGGTAGCGGCACTTCATGAGTACCATTGTCCTATAAAAGCCGCCCTGACATGCGGGGCTTGAGACCCAACTTTCTTGGTCAGTGCCTCAGCCCTAGCGCGTCGTCCAACAACCTGCATGCGCGCCACTGCGTTTTGGCCCAGCGTAACGCCGCGCCGCGCAGCCTGCACTGGCGTGTTATTGAGCAGCGCTAGGTCAATCTGACTTAGGATGGTTCCCAAACAATCTTCATCTCATATTGGGCCAGCGCAGCGCCTACGCAGCGCCTTACCCCGCCGCCAAAAGGCATGAACTCATAGGGCGAAAACCGCCGCTCTAGGAAGCGCTCAGGCCGAAACCGCGTTGGCTAGGGATACAAGTCCTCTCGCTGATGCAGCAGGTAGATACAGCCCATAACATCACAAGGGGCTGAGAACGCTTTGCCGCCGTCGTGGGTCAGCATATGCTGAATCGCCGCAGGGTTACTGGTCAAGACAAGTGGATCAGACTTATTGTGCGCGCGAAACAAAGTACGTGACGTGCTTCAAATCGACAGCACTACAGCGGAAAATTCTGGTCAAATAGCTCCCGAGTCATGGGCTGATCGACGAGCAAGCCTTCACCACCTAAAACCTCTAGCGGTTCACCCGCTACGGAAATCCAAATAGCGCTATTGGGTTCTAGGCTTGTCGCGGTATACACCACTTGCCCCAAACGACCCATCATGATCGCCGACCCACCACCTTGCTCAAACTCCGCCGACAAATCCACATAGACGCCATCCGGCTGTACTTTTACATCGCGAAGCGCCGTGCTGGGGGGAATTGCGGAAAAGCCTAGGGTCTCATCAGGCTCAGCAAGTAACTGCTCGAACGCTGCAGTCAAAACAACTTCTGGATCGCTGGCGTCTTCGATTTGAACTGGAGCCGGAACGAGCTTAAATCCAGTCTCTGTTTCATCGAGTAAATACAGGCGGGCGTCAGTCTCGGTGATGGGCGCGGATGTAGCAGGGGGCTCTTGCGCCAGGTCATCCGATGGTGTGGTAACGGGTGGGCTGACCGTATCCGCTTGCTCCGATTGTGGCACCGACGTCAGCGTATTCCAAGTCCACCAAGCGGTGCCGCCACCAGCGGCAAGAATGACGGCTGAAAACGCAGCAATGATGCCTAAGGGCAGCTGGCGGATACGCTGATGAATTTGACGATCCTGCATGGTGACTTTTCCAAATTCGCTTGCTTCCAGTGTAAAACGGCAATCTGTTGATGGTCTGACGATCCGAGCCACTCCCTCAACTGTGCTAGGGAAATACCGACGGATCCACTCTGATAAATGCGATCGCCTCAAGCGCTTCGGCGCTGATGTCTAATTCAAGTAGACGCGCCGTGATTCCCTCAGGTTCCAGGGCTTGAAGCGTCAACTGCTGGTTCAAGCCCCCAACCACGAGCTCTAGAATTTCGGCAGGAAACTCAATACCGTCGGTCACCAGCTTAGGATCCTCAATGCTGAGCTGATGGCCATTTCCTACGCTGACCCCCAGCTCAGCCGTTATGGCCAGTTCGTCATCTGTCCCTTGCTCCTGCAGAATACCCTGCAGCCGAATGCGGTTGCCCTCAAGCAACGCAATGCGAGGCGCGATCAAATTGGCCTGCTGTGTTTGACCGATAGCACTACCCAAAGCATCAATGCTGATATCCTCCAGCACCGCTGTCATAGCGGGGGACCGCAGCGCCCGATTGATGTCGTCGGCTGTAATCACAAGGCGGGCGACACCCTGTAGAGGACGCTGAAGCCTAACGTCTCCCGACAGCAGTTGACTGACCCGAACGTCAATGGGATCTGTTTCTATATCCAGCAGCGCCACTCGCAGCTCAGGGATAGGGTAGATGCCCCGCCCTGCGATTCGAATGCGATCGACTCGGCCTGAGAGCAGGTCGTAGCTGGGTCGGTTGTCCATTCGCACCTCAAGCACATCAGCGCTATGGATTTGCGCTTGGATAGCATCTTCAAGCACCACGTCAGTGAGGGTGCCCACTGGCGAGAAAAGAGCGATGAGGGCGCTGAGTAGGGTCGTGAACGCTTCCATTTGTGGCAGGCCATTTGTGGCAGAATAGATGGGTTAAATTGGGGGAACCGGGGTCGATGACGAAATTCGTATTTGTGACAGGCGGCGTAGTTTCGAGCATCGGGAAGGGCATTGTGGCCGCGAGTTTGGGGCGGCTGCTCAAGTCCCGTGATTACTCCGTCTCCATACTAAAGCTTGATCCATACATCAATGTCGACCCCGGCACCATGAGCCCGTTTCAGCATGGGGAGGTGTTTGTCACCGACGACGGGGCAGAAACCGACCTAGACTTAGGCCACTACGAGCGGTTTACCAATACCGCCATGTCTCGCCTCAACAGCGTCACGACGGGGTCTATTTACCAGGCAGTGCTCAACCGGGAACGGCGCGGCGATTACGAGGGGGGGACGGTCCAGGTCATTCCCCACATCACAAACGAAATTAAGGACCGAATCAAGCGGGTGGCCCAAAACACCTCACCGGACGTGGTGATCACCGAAATCGGCGGCACCGTGGGAGACATTGAATCGCTACCGTTCCTAGAGGCTATCCGCCAATTTAGAAAAGACGTGGGTCGGCAAAACGTGCTCTACATGCATGTCACCCTGGTGCCCTGGATTCCCTCCGCTGGAGAAATGAAAACCAAGCCGACCCAGCACTCGGTCAAAGAGCTGCGGTCCATCGGCATCCAGCCCGATATCTTAGTGTGTCGCTGCGATCGCCCTTTGCCAGCAGGGCTCAAAGAAAAGATGTCAGAATTTTGTGACGTGCCGTCAGACTGCGTCATTCCCTGTCAGGATGCTGGCAGCATCTATGAGGTTCCTTTGAACCTGGAGCGGGAGGGGTTGGCCAATCAGTCTATTGATCTACTGCAGATGGAGCAGCGATCGCCCAACTTATCTCAGTGGCAGACTCTTGTAGACCGGATGCAGCAACCCGGTCAGCCGGTGGAAATTGCCATTGTCGGAAAGTACGTGCGGTTGACAGATGCCTACCTCTCTGTCGCCGAGTCGCTGCAGCATGCCGCCATCCAGGATGGCGGTGACCTGACCATTCGCTGGGTCAGTTCCGAGGACATCGAAGTACAGGGTGCAGAAGCGCTACTTGAGGGTGTCGACGGTGTGGTGATTCCAGGCGGCTTTGGCAGTCGGGGCATTGAAGGTAAGGTGGACGCAATTCACTACGCCCGCACCAACAATGTGCCTTTTCTCGGCCTTTGCTTAGGGATGCAGTGCTGCGTCATCGAATGGGCTCGCCATGTGATGGGCCTTGATGCCGACAGCGCCGAGTTTGACCAACAGACCATCAATCCAGTCATCAACCTGCTGCCGGAACAGCAAGATGTGGTGGACTTAGGGGGAACGATGCGACTGGGGCTTTGTGCCTGCCGCATTTTGCCAGATACCTTGGCTGCGCAGCTCTACGGCGAAGAAGTCGTTTATGAGCGCCACCGCCACCGCTACGAGTTCAATAACGCTTACCGCAACTCCTTTTTAGAGTCTGGGTTTGTGGTCAGCGGTGTGTCTCCCGATAGCCGTCTGGTGGAAATGGTGGAGATGCCGGAGCATCCCTTCTTTATTGCGGTGCAGTTTCATCCCGAGTTTCGCTCACGGCCCAATCACCCCCACCCGCTGTTCCTAGGGTTAGTCCAGGCGGCATTAGATAGAGGACGCCCTGAGGTTATTGAGCCACCTATGGAATCCACCCTGGTGCCGCAAATGAACTAGCTCGCGCCTAGGCTAAGGATCTCTGGAGCTCTCGCCTAGCCATAGATGCGATCGCCTACACTAAAGCTAACTGCCCCAAGTGAACATTATGGTTGCCGATGCTCTCCACTGGAC
>JBARYO010000247.1:0-3798 GCA_049647905.1 Elainellaceae cyanobacterium
GTTTACGGCGAGGGCGATCGCCTCCAGGGGGTGGTGAGCGTCATTTTAGACCTCAAGCAGATCAGTACGTTTCTCAGCACCCTAGAGGTCAGCCCGTCTAGCCAGATATACATTATTGACGCTGGCGGGGCGCTAGTGGGCAGCTCGGATGGCAAGAATCCCGTTATCTCAGGCGAGAATGGCGTCCATCGTCTGGCCGCCGTCGATAGTGATACGCGACTGGTTCAGGAGTCTGCAGTCTACCTGCAGCACCATGCCGACCTCAAGAGCCCAGCCCAGCCACAACCGACAAGCTTTCTCCTTGACGGCGATCGCCAATTTCTGCAGATCACCCCCCTCGACCTAGGCGGGCAACTCGACTGGCATATCGTTGTTGTTGTGCCGGAATCGGACTTCATGGCTGAGATGAACCAGCAGCTCCGCCTCACGCTTTGGCTTTGTTTGCTAGCCGGAATCCTGTCCACTGGTCTCAGCATTATGATTGGGTGTTGGATCTCTCAGCCCCTGCTCCAGATGAATCAAGCCTGCAGGGCATTGGCTCAAGGAAACCTCGACCAGACTGTAACAGCAAAGCGGGTCTACGAACTTCGTGAGCTAGCGGACTCATTCAATCAAATGGCGCAGCAGCTGCAGGGATCGTTCACGCAGCTGCAGATCCTCAACCAGGCACTCCTCAACAGCGAAAGTCGCCTCACACAGTTCTTGGAAGCCTTGCCAGTCGGGGTAGCAATCCACAACCAATCGGGTCACTTGACCTATCTAAACCGAGTGGGGAGGACTCTGCTGAACATGGACCTAAGTAATGAGACGCTAGCAAATCTGCCGGGGGCAATATATAGCGCAGCCCCAAATATTCAGCAGATGTCCTACCCTCTGGCCAAACTGCCCATTGAGCAAGTTCTAGCCGGGATGAGGGTAGAAACAGAGGATGTCGAGATCTGCATCGACAACCAAACTATACTTTTGGAGGTGAGGGCCACCCCGATTTTTGACAAGCAGGGTCCCATCTCGTTTGCGATCGCCATTTTTCAAGATATTACCGTCCGCAAGCGGTCCGAGCAGCACCTGCTCCACAATGCGCTCCACGATGCGTTAACAGGGTTGCCTAACCGTAATCTCTTGATGGAACGCCTCAAGCTAGCCATTACGCGATCGGCGCGGTCAGGGAAAGCTGAGTTTGCTCTGTTGTTCCTGGATCTCGACCGCTTCAAGGTGGTCAACGATAGTCTAGGTCACCTCGCAGGAGACGATCTTCTCATCCAAGTTGCTCATCGCCTCCGGGAAACCATTCGTCCCTTCGATGTCGCCGCTCGCCTCGGAGGCGATGAGTATGTGCTTTTACTGGAAGGCATTTCAGACGTTTCCCTCGCTGTTGCTGTAGCCCAGCGAGTGTTGAACGTACTGGAGCAACCCTTGACCATCCAAGGTCATCTGGTGGTTGTGACCGCAAGTATTGGCATCGTCGTCGGTACTCCGAGCTACACCGATGAAGCTGGCCCACTGCGGGATGCCGATATCGCCATGTACCGAGCTAAATCGAGAGGGAGGGCACAGTACGAGGTGTTTAACCCTGAGATGCATCGGTCGATACTCAAGCGCCTCACAGTAGAGCACGACATGCGGCTGTCACTGTACCGTAAAGATTTTTATTTGCTTTACCAGCCGATTATCCACCTCAACACCGGTAAGCTATATGGGTTCGAGGTTCTACTTCGCTGGAATCATCCCCAGCATGGCCTCATTTTTCCTAACGATTTTATCCCTGTTGCCGAGGAAACTGGACTAATTATTCCTCTAGGGAAATGGGTGCTAGAGCAAGCCTTTCGACAGCTCATCCAGTGGCAGAAAGCAGTCCCTGATCGGCATGTTTCAATTTGCGTCAACTGTTCTGCAAAGCAGCTGGAGACCAAGAGCTTTATATCCTGGCTGGACGATCTTTTTACCACAGAAGTAAGCTGCCAGGGCTACATTAATTTAGAAATTACTGAAAGCCAGCTGATTGAGAATATTACTGAGACTATCGATGATATCAACCGACTGAGGACGCTAGGGTGCGGCATCAGTATCGATGATTTTGGCACAGGGTATTCATCCTTGGCCTATTTGAGCCAGCTGCCGGTCAATCTACTCAAGGTGGATCGCTCGTTTGTGAGTCAAATCAAATCATCACATGATAAGCAAAGTATGCTTGAAGCGATTTCAGCGCTGATTCAGCCATTGGGTATGACGATTGTCGCCGAGGGGATTGAAACTCTTGAGCAGCTGGAGTATTTGCGTCATCTGGGGTATCAAATGGGCCAAGGCCACTTCTTTGCCAAACCCCTATCGCCAGAGGATGCGCTGACGTTCTGGCGATCGCATTGAGATTATCCTTGCCGCTGCCGCCGCTGAGGCGATCGTTGCCCACTAGCTTTGACCTTGTCCCAGGTGGCTTATTTCTCTTCGACGTCGCAGGTCCTGAACGCGCCCCCAGCCAACCAATACGAGCGCGTCTGCCGTCTCATGAAGCTGGAACTGCAGGTAAAATGTTTGGCAACTGCAATGATGGCGGTCACCTGATTTAGTAGCGTGGAGTCCCGACATGAGCACAGTCCGCATTGCCCTTGCGAACAGTCCTGTACCTACAACGCCAGAGGAGTCTGTGGGTCTAGCACTCTCGGCAGTCGCTGAGGCAGGCCAAAAAGGGGCGCTCGTGGTTTGCTTTCCGGAATGCTTCGTTCCCGGATATCGGTGGCCAGGTACGGTGACGCCACCACCAGACCCCGTATTTCTTGAACAAGCCTGGTCTGACGTCGCGGATGCCGCTAGGGCGGCTAGCATCACCGTCATCCTAGGCACAGAGCGCTTAACCGACCGGGGCTTACAGATCACCACTTGCATCATCAACCCGGACGGCACAATCGCGGGATGGCAAGACAAGGGACAGCTTGACCCCTCCGAGGAAGCCATCTATCCGGCGATCGCCGCTGAGCGTCGGGTATTCACCGCCGGGCCGCTGACCTTCGGTATCGTGATTTGCCATGAAGGGTGGCGGTACCCAGAGACAGTGCGGTGGGCGGCACGCCGGGGGGCGCAGGTCGTGTTTCACCCGCATGCGTCTGTTGCTGAGGCTAGGGGCTACCGTCCCGTCACATTTGCAGATCCCGCCAATAGCTTCCACGAGAAGGCGATGCTGTGCCGTGCGGCAGAGAATACCTGCTACTTCGCGTCGGTGAACTGCGCGAGTGAAGGTTCCGGCACCACATCAGCAGTAGCGCGCCCAGATGGGACGCTGCAGTGCTTTCAGCCTTATGGCAAAGAAGGCTTGCTCGTAGCAGATTTAGACCTCAGTACCGCTTCCAGACTGCTCGCCTCACGATGTCGGACGTCGCCACTGTAGGGGGAGTGATGCTGTTTTTGAAGAATCTGGCGGAGTGATGCGTTTGGAACTTGGTGTTGAGAAAAGATGCATCGCTCCATTGTGAATGGCAACGCCCTGTAGCAATTGGACCAAATTGAGCAAAGAGCGCGATCGCCCGCCGCAGTATACCCAACCCTGCTCAGGCGCTACTCGGTGCAGCGCCTGAGCAGGGTTGGTTGCGGGCAGCTAGCGTAGGGGCCGCTGCTGGACGAGGTAGCTGAGCACTTGGCCGTGGGCGGGGGTAAGGTGAATCCCTCGTTCTCCAATGGCGATAGGCGGGGTCCACAGACGTCCCTCAACGTACTGCAGCAGGTGCAGCCGTTCGATAGTGTGGCGCACGCCATCGGGGGAGCCGATCAGTAAATGGCGCAGGTGTGAGTCTGCGACTGGTCCTAAGG
>JBARYO010000248.1:0-5954 GCA_049647905.1 Elainellaceae cyanobacterium
GGTGTCGCGAGTAATTCCGAGGGCTGCTTCCATGCCGTGCAGGGCAATGTTGGCCAACAGTGGTGAGATAATTCCACCTTGAGGCGTCCCTGCCGATGTTGGATGAAACACGCCATTTTCCATGTAGCCTGCTTTGAGCCACTGGGAAATTAATCCACGAGCTGGAAAATTTCCCACTTGCTTGAGCAGAAACTGATGGTCAATGGCATCGAAACATCCTGCAATGTCGGCATCGACTACCCACTTTTTACTGTTGGTTGGATTAGCCGTGACATAGATGCGTGCAATGGCATCTTGGGCGCTGCGACCAGGACGAAACCCGTAGCTCGTTGACTCGAACTGTGCTTCCCAACACGGTTCGAGTGCCGACTTGACCATCGCTTGCAAGCAACGGTCGATGATGCTGGGAATCCCCAAGGGGCGGCGCTTGCCATTGTGCTTCGGAATATACACCCGTCTAGCTGCCAATGGTCGCCGAGGTGTCCGCTGCTTTAGCCTGTCGGCTAGGCGAGCTTTAGCAGGGCCAGTTTTCACTAGCAGCTTGTCTATCCCTGGCGTCCGTTTGCCAGCGTTGATTTGCGTTACCCGTCGTACTGCTAGCAGCACGTTGGAGTAACTCTTGAGCAGGAGCCGTTGTAGGTTCCTGACCCGCTGCCAATCGTGACATCGAGTTGCCTTGAAAATGCGCTGTCTCAGATTCTTCACAACCCGGTGAGCTTTGCGCCAATTGACGCGTTGCCAATCGCTTGTGCGCTGGATTACGTTTGCAAAATCGCTTTGCACCTAACTTTTCCCCTGAGCGTTCAGTCTCATCTCAACGTCATTTCCATCAGTTCACCTGTCCCACGTCTGCACCCTTTCGGGTTAGGCAACTACCCTATCCGTCGCGTTATGAATTCCGGTTACCTTTCGGCTGGCAGCGTTTACTTCTTGGGACATCCTGTGCCCGCTAGAGATTTCGACCGCAGTTGCCTTTGGCTTACCTGGCAATGAAGGCATTACCAGGACTCTGTCGGGGTTTCCTCGTTCCGCACGGGGTGGAGATATGGTTGCCTTAGGACTCCTCTCTACTCCGGGGGGCGGGGTGTTCCCGGTGGGTATTTAGACGCTACCCACTCCCATGTGCCCAATCACGCTCGTATCAGCCATTTCGAGCACCATATATTAACGAAGCCTCGTCAAGGATTCACTTGCGTTATCCCTAGCAACCTTGCCCTAGCCTGCACCCTCAATTTGGCTTAGAAGATACTTCGACACTTAACCTCTTCTGCTGATGCTGCCCTCCCATTACTGGTTGAACATTCCGAGGCGGACATCCGCCTGAACACTGGCGGGGAAAGGCTTTTAGGAGTCCTTTCCAGCTCCCCCGAACGACTTCGAGTCGCGCGTAAAACAATATATTGACCGGTTCACTGCCGATTCAGACGGTAAACCCGATGCCAGGTGGCCACAAGTCATGATGACGTCTTGGCCACGCCCTCAATTTTAGCTGACGATACCGGACCACTGAATCTTTTTGAGCGCCTCGCGGCGATAGGAGAAAAAGCGATCGCCATCGCGATAGGTGCAATGGGGCGCAACGGCAATCTGCTCCGTCGCGATTCCCAGCTGTTCCAGCTGGAGCTGATTGACCCGGCGGACGTCTAACCGGACCCGGTTTGGCTGCGGGTCGGGAGCCACGGGCGACTGCACGATGTGGCTGAGCTGGTCTAGGACGGCCTGAATTGCCGTATCAGGGGCTGGCTCAGTCAATTCAGATTGACTGCTCGGCGGGGCGACGGAGACGGCGGCGATGTCTGCAGGGGCTGGGACTAGGGTCGCACCGACCCGAGCCGCAACCGCCGTCGAAACTTGATACACCGATCCGGCGATCGCTGGCCCCAGGGCAATCCGCAAATCCTGAAGCTGGCTGCCCTGCTGCCGCAGTTGGGACACCGCTATCGGAACAATGCGCTGGGCGGTACCGCGCCATCCCGCGTGGACGGCAGCAACGCTACCCAAGCGGCGATCACCAATCAGCACCGGCACACAGTCCGCTGTCGCTACCCAAATCGACTGCTGAGGGGATTGAGCGACGATGCCGTCCGCCGGGGGCGGTGACTGGTCTAAACTGCGCTCCAGTTCGGCAGTTGGGGTCAAGTGGTGCGCCCCAAGGACGCGATCGCCATGGACCTGCTTGACCTGGTACACCGATGCTTCGGGGGCCAGCGCCTGATTGATGACGCTGGGCGGGGCAGGGCTCCAGTGGCGGGTGAAAAATCCATGGCCCCATGGCGAAAGTAAATCGCAGGTGAGGTAGGGACGCCCCTGCCACGTTTGCCAATGCCAACCACTCATGCCGATGTAGACCTGTGATGACTCATGTCAAGCTCGCCTCTCCCTTACAGTTCATGTACAGTGCACAAGCGATTTACTGCCGCTGTGTTGTATTGTATGCGTTCCAAACCGTATGCTTGCGATCATCTCGCCCTAGAGGCATCACCACAGACCGCCCGAAAATCCCATGATACTCTCCGAATCGCCGCTGCTCCGATGGGTCGACCATTGGCAGACCCAGGGCGTCTCTCTTGTCCCAGCCCTCTTTAGGCTGCATCAGGTTGACTGCGTCCCCTCCACCAACAGCTATCTCTGGGAGCGGCTGAATCGTGGCTCAGATGACAGTACATACGACAGCGGGCAACAAGACTCAATAGTAGCGATCGCCCGCCGCCAATCCCGCGGGCGAGGCCAGTGGGGACGGCAATGGACCTCTCCCTCCGGTGGGCTTTATCTTTCTGCTAGCTTACCGGCCCTATCGGTCAATCAGGCTGGCCCGTTAATGCTCAGCTGCGCTTGGGGCGTTGCCGTAGCGCTGCGGCAGTTTGGCGTCCCGGTACAGCTTAAGTGGCCCAACGACCTCGTTATCGGATCGCGCAAGCTGGGGGGCATGCTGATTGAAACGCGCTTGTCGGGGGCAAAAATAACCCAGGCTGTGCTTGGGATTGGGATCAACTGGCGGAACGAGGTTCCGCCGGGGGGCATATCCATAGCCGAACTGAACAGCCCCGACATCAATCCACAGATTCAAGCCTCTAGCTATACCGTGACCGCTGCTGTTCTAACTGGCATTGCGGTTGGTTACGGGCGGCTCCAATCTCAAGGTGTTGAGTCTATTTTGCCCGACTATGAAACATTGATGACCCACCGTGGGCAGACTATTGCTATCAATAATCAGGGGAGGCAGAAAACAGGGCGGGTTGTGGGAGTAGCTCCGACAGGGCAGCTGCGGCTCTCTCTAGACCGCGCAGCTCCTAGTACGTCTCTGGCCCCAGTCCACAGCAAGCCGGTAGGTCTGCCCAGCGAAATTGTCGCTGACCCAGGAAGCATTCACCTCTGCTACGACGCAATTGAACACTGACGTTAACCTTCCCCTAGAGTCATATTTACAAGCGATTCGCACTCATCGCGGCGGAATAAAGCTTCCGTGAATATGATCCTCTTCAGGATTGTCAAAGTTATGTAGTGCAAATTACAGTTTGTTTAGGCATCAGCTGCTGAGCGCAGTGTTACCCGACGTTAGCGCGTAAGTCTGTCGTACATCTACCACCTGCCTTGCTTCTCCATCCATAGGTACGACGCAATTACCCGAACGTTAGATAATCAGCACGTATGTTGTTCAATTCAGATTCTAGCCAGTTTGAGGAAACGCTCTTAGACATCCTCAGGCGCAGTCCCTCCCTATCAAAGTCTCTCTTTGGTGATGGCGCAAAGACGGCCCAGAACGCAACCCAGCTGATGGAGCCGGTGCTCTCTGCCCACAAGCGCTGTCAGACAGCAAAACACTTTATTCAGGCCGTGTCGCTTGAACGTGACGTGTTTCTGATCACGAATCTGAGCGCTGACTCTCACCTGTACGCCACCCATGCGGCATCAAGCTGGTTGATCGGTCGGGGCTCCACATGCGCCATTACAGTGGCAGAGCCTTCTGTCTCCCGACGGCACGCTATCATCGGCCATCACTTCCAAGACGGTTTTTTTGTCATGGACTTGGGCAGCCGGAATGGAACTAGAGTGAGCAAAGCGGCGCTTGTCGCAGGAAATCGTCAGCAGCTCCAGGATGGTACTCTGATCCAGTTCGGCGATCTAAGGATAGAGTTCTTTGCTGCTCAGCATGGTGGCGAGATGGTGACCGGTGACCTAAGTGCTGAAGACGGCAAGACGGAAGCAACCGGGATTTAACCCCCATAGCGACCTTGGGATACGAGATGACCTAAGCTTCAACCTCAGACAGCTCGGCAAACTGAATCACATCCTGGCGAGGATCGGCGTAGGTCACCTGCAAATTGAGGCGTTCTCCAACATCAACGGAGCGCTGCAGCTTGACCGCCACTTCAAGACCAAGTTCTTCCAACAGCACAAGGGCCAGGTTTTCGTGCTCTCGCAACCAGCGCAGCATCAACACTTGCCAGGCTTCACCTTCGTGGCGATGCAAGTATTCTAAGCTCCAATAGCGATTCGTCTGTCGCTCCACCAGGGTAGCTTCGTAGGCCGTGGAGGTGACCGACTGAACTAGCTCTCGCAGGGTATCTGGCCCGAATGGGAGAGGATCGCCGCGAAGATGGGCTTTGAGCTGAAAGTGGGTCAGCAGATCGGTATAGCGCCGAATTGGAGAGGTGCTTTGGGTGTAGATTTCGAGGCCCAAGCCAGCATGGCGGAGTGGACTCGTGTTGACCTCACTGCGGGGCATGCATCGCCGAATTGCGCAATCTCGCACCGGACCCGCTGGCAACAGCAGCAGCACATCCTCATCGGGCAGTTCAGGCTGCGGCTGTCCCCGAAAGGGAACTGTTATGCCAGATGCGCGAGCGTAGCGGCCCGTCACCTCGCCGGTCAAAATCATCATCTCAGCCACCATCTGGCGAGCCTTCGAGGTTTCCTGCAAGCTGATGGTGACTTCGTCTTCGCTAACTTTGATGGAGGCTTCTGGCATTTGGATGCTGACCGCACCTTGAGACATGCGCCACTGCTGACGGATATCGGCCCAGTCAGCGATCGCCCGGACTTCCTGCTCGGCCTGGACCTGAAGCTGAAGAATATCCTCAACATCGTCGTAGGTGAGCCGGTAGGTGGGCCGAATCAGGCTGGTGGAAATCGTATAGTCTTCAATCGCGCCTACATCGTCTAGCACAACGCCAAAGCTTAGGGCACAGCAGACCTCCCCTTGGCGCAAGCTCATCGGCCCTGTGGCCAGCGCCACAGGGAACATGGGGATGGTTCCCGTTGGCAAATACATACTCGTTGACCGGCGACGGGCCTCTAAATCTAGGTCGTCCCCAGGCACAATCCACCGGGTTGGGTCAGCAATATGAATCCACAACCGCGCTTTTCCCCCCTCTAGGGCTTCAATACTGAGGCCGTCGTCGATTTCACGGGTGCTTTCGTCATCGACGGTGTACACCTTCAGATGGGTGAGGTCAAGGCGATGATCCGCGTCAGCGTCAGCGATGGGGTTTTGTAAGCAACCGCTGGCCATGGTGAGTACCTCTTGGGAAAAGTGCGTGGGAATCTGCCGCTGATGCAGAAATAGATTCTCGTGGCGGCTCCAAATCCCTAAGTCAACCAGCAGTTCAAACGCACCCAAGGCGGTTTTGGGACGACCCAGCGCGTCTAATGCCTCTATGGCAGGTGCCGTATGTGATGCTCCTTCTCCTAGCGCAGCTAAGCGCTCTAAACTGTCGATACGGTGGCGATCGCTGGGCTGCAGCTCGGCGGTGCTGAGCTGTCCGTCGAGGACCTGCGTCAGGCGACCCAAAAATGTCTCCCACTCAGCCGCCTTCTTGGCCTCCATATCCATCTGATGACGAATATCGGCAACCTGAGACGCAGAGCGGGGCTCGTAGCGATCGCCCTTCTGCTTAAAGTAAACCTTATCTTCCGACAATAAAACGTGCGCCGTGTAGCAAAGTTCGGGGCGA
>JBARYO010000249.1:0-3916 GCA_049647905.1 Elainellaceae cyanobacterium
ATTCGCAAACCGCCCAAAATCCTAGACCTGTCCCCCTATTTTGGTGTTCCTCCCTCCACCTCTTGACAACATGTCTGATGGCTTAACCTGTCACCCATCAGCACAGGGTAAAGGCCTCCTCAAACTGGTTCACCACCAGCACCACCTTTGGGGCATCGGAAGACTGCACCAGCCGCCGCAGCCCATCCGCCCCCGCGTCAATCAGCCGCTCCGCTTTCCCAGATGCTCCGCCCGGTCCAGCTTCGGCAAGTCCTCATCCACAAACGCCAGCGCCAAATTCTGTAGCGGGTGCTCCCCCGGCAGCATAATGCGGATCTCCCACTGGTCACTCCCCAGCAGTCGCCGCCCTGCCTGCAGCTGGTGCAGCAGCCCCGCCCGCAGTACAGAAGACTTGCCGCTGCCGGAAGCCCCCACGATCGCCAAAAAGCTGTGCTGCCGAATCTGGTCTAGCAGCTGGTCCGTCAGCGCCTGCCGACCAAAAAAATACTTGGGGTCTTCGCCGTTACAGTCAAAATAGCTCAGCCCTTTGTAGGGGAAAACGCCGCTATCTTGCACAGTGGGTTGAGCCTGGTCCACAACTTCCCAGCTGCGGGTTAGATTGATAGGCTCCCCCGAATTGTTGCAAACCGGGGTTTGGGTTTGACCCCGCATCCCCTGGCTAATAAAATCGCTCAAAGACAGGTTATCCACCCACCGCTGGGGCGATCGCCCTGGGTCCAGCCCCTCCAGCAGCACCTGGGCCAGCAGACTGTGGTTGCCGCCCAGCTACTCATAGGCCAGCTGGTAATCCCGCGATGCCGCAACAAAGCAGCGATCGCGCCCTTTTCTCCGCTCACCGGGGTCAGCTTCGCCAAAGTTAAGAATCTCGCCGCTGTGGCAGCAGTCCAGCCATACCACCTGCTGCCGGACGGGACTTTCTTCCAGCAGTCGCCGCAGCCACCGCAGCTGCAGCCCAAAGAAATTTTGCGCCAGGTTGGCCTCGCTGGTGGCCAGATACCCATCGGACAGTCCTAAGCTATCGCGAACGCCGTGACCGGAAAAGTGGAGCAAGGCGGTGTCAGGGTATTGCTCGCCGTCAGGCTTAAACAGGTCTACCAAGGCCTGTTTAAGCTCCGGCAAAAATACCCTTTGAGTTTTAGCCACCTTGAGCGCTCCGTCTCGGCTCACCTCCGGCAACCGGCGCACCCGAAACCCGCCGTCCCGCTCTAGCCGCTGGGCGATCGCCTCCGAATCCCGCGCCGCTGCCTTCAAGTTCTCAAGGTTTTCGTATTGACCAATCCCGATAACTAGGGCATCTCGACTCATGGGCAGCGTTTTCTATGGCTGGATAAATTACCCATATAGCCTAGCCCAATTAGGCCCAAGCAAAAGGCCCTAACGGAGCTAGGCGATCGCTCAAAATTGCTCTAGCCCGCCAAACCTAGAAAGCGGGCAGCTCCGGCAGCGGTTCGCCCAGCCACTTCTGAGAGAGGTCATCCAGCTCACCGCCGAGGCGCTTGTGGTACACAAAGGTATTGACCCACTGAAGCAAATCGATCTCGCCCCGCCGCAGGCCAATGTGGGCCGGAGATTCTTTGTAGGTGGCGGCGATCGCCCCTAGAAAGCGATTGCCGGAGGTGCGGCATAGGGCGAAGATGAGGCCCAGCGGCAGCCCCAGCAGCACCGCTATTGTAGACAACTGTAGCGTCAGCCAAACGCCATTGAGCAGCAGATCCCAGTTTTTCCAAATAACCTGAAATTGAAATCGATAGGGCATTTTTATGGGGATGGCACCCCTTAGAGAATATCGCGCTCGGCCCTAAGTTTAGGCTTAGGTTGGACATTTTGCGATCGCCAGTTCTGCAGAGTTGGCCGGGGCCGCTGCATCAGCTAGCGCATCTCTGCCGCTAATAGTCGGCCACGGCTCGCCCAGGGCTCAAGGCTTATCACGCCGCAAGACAAAGAAGAAAGGCTGCGGCGACTTGCGGTAGTCCATAACCCCAAAAACCGTGTCGTCATCCACCTTCCTAAAGGCATCGTGAATCGGTAAATTGTCGTAGATCATCGTGGCGGTGACCTGCCCACGGTACTCCATCATGCGCAGCCTTGCCTTCGGATCATGGGTTTTCAAGAGCGCATTTAGCCCAGACAGCAGCGGCTTCATCATGTCGTTTTTGGGAATCGGCAGCCGCAGCATCCACTCCATCAGCATAGGATTAGGCTCAACCTTGTAAATCTCATTATTGCCGCCAGAAAACAGCAGCGGATGAACCCAGTCGGGATCGACAAACTCTTTGCCATACCAGCTCGCAGCCTCCAGAAGCCCATCCATGGGGTGGCCAGTGGGGAATCCGGAACCCCGCCAGCGCCCCATCATAAACGCCAGGTCTACAGTCGGCAGGCTATCGAATAGACCTAAAGCCTGCTCCGTAGTAGTGGTCCCGGCTTGAAGGGCGGTGTCGAATGTCAACGGGGATACGGTCATAACGGCTGCAGCGGTGAGACGTACAGATCCATTATGACGCGCCAGGTTGTTGCCGCTCAATACGGCCTGTTACGATGCAGCGGCTTTGTGCTTCCGCATGGAGGCAACAAAGTTCTCAAACAGGTAGTCGGCGTCGTGGGGGCCGGGGCTGGCCTCGGGGTGATACTGCACTGAAAACAGGGGCAGGGTCTTGTGGCGGATACCGGCGATGGTGCGGTCGTTGAGGTTGAGGTGGGTGATGTCCACATCGACGTTGGCGATGGAGTCAGCATCCAGGGCAAAACCGTGGTTCTGACTGGTGATCTCCACTTTTTGTTGACTCAGGCCAGCAGGCTGGTTCAACCCCCGGTGGCCAAACTTGAGCTTAAAGGTTTCCCCACCAAGGGATAGCCCTAAAAGCTGATGCCCTAGGCAAATGCCAAAGGTGGGCAGCTCCGCTTCAAGCAGGGCTTTCGCGGTTTCAATGCCCTCCGTCACCGCCGACGGGTCTCCGGGGCCATTGGACAAGAAGATGCCATCGGGATTGTGCTTAAGAATCTCCTCAGGGGACGTGTCCGCCGGAACTACGATGACGCGACAGCCGTAGCTGACCAGCCGCCGCAGAATGTTGCGCTTGACGCCAAAGTCAATGGCAACAACGGTGAGGGGATCCCCCGCTGAACGCTCTGGCCCAAATTCCCAAGCCGTATCCGTGGTCTCAGACCACTCGTAGGGCTCTGAGGTGGTCACCTCTTTAACTAGATTCAGCCCCGCCATGGATGGGGCCTGCTGCACCTGGCGCAGCAGCTCCGCCGGAGCCAAAATCTTCGTAGAAATCGCGCCATTCATTGCACCAACGGAGCGGATTTTGCGGGTGAGGGCGCGGGTATCGATGCCGTAGAGGCCCTGAATGCGGTGCTGCTTCAGGTAGTCGGGCAGCGACTGGGTGGAGCGCCAGTTGCTGGGGATATCGGTGATGTTGCGGGCGATCGCCCCCTTAACTTGGGGACCAGCTGATTCTTCATCGTCGGGGTTAACGCCAGTATTGCCCAGCTCGGGGTAGGTGAAGCTAACGATTTGGCCCCGGTAGCTGGGGTCAGTCAGCACCTCTTGGTAGCCCGTAATGCCCGTATTGAAGACCACCTCACCAATCGTGGTACCTGGTGCGCCGAAGGAGTAACCCCGATAGACAGACCCATCGGCAAGAACAAGCAGGGCAGGCTGAGAGTGGGACGCGAGCATAGCAAACTCCGAAAAGGCAAATGGATTAACGACAGGCGATCGCGGTGTTTGGGCCAATGCAATAGAGCAGCAGTCACCATAGGCACCAAGGACAGATAATAAACCAAAACCCGAAGTCAAGATAGTTATCTTTCTTGCAATGACCCACCTGTCTCATAGTCGGTAAATAGTCGTCACTGAGGTAAGTCGGATACCCTATCCCCATAGGCCAACTCACAGCACATTCTGAAA
>JBARYO010000250.1:0-3705 GCA_049647905.1 Elainellaceae cyanobacterium
TCTGAGGGCCGTAGTTGCCGTAGTCAGCGGGCCACCATTCCTTCGAATCGGTCAGCAGCGCTTTAATGTCGATCTTCAGCTGCTGGAAGTCGAGCTTTTGGAACGCCTCTTGGTAATTAAAATCGCCCAGCGGGTTGGCCAAGGGCGAATCTTGGTGAAGTAGCTCAACCTGCAGCCGGTTCGGCCACCAGTCATCGGTTTGGGGCTTGGAGCCTAGGGCCCCACCCACACGGGTCCCCCGAAAGGGACATTTTGCGGGTTCGTTGGCAGGGGTGTTGTTCATCAAGTTCATAAGTTCGATCCTTGTCTAAAAGTAGGGTTCGGTCGTAACGGTTGCACTGAGCGCCACTTGTGGTGGCTTGGCCGACGGCAGAGGGCCGGTTCAGTTAGGTCAGCGGCTGATTTACCGCTGCCAATCGGGTGGACGCAGCGCACAGGACAAAATAGCCGAGAGGGTCTCGCTGGCGATCGCAGCGTCTGAAATCATAATGCTGGATTGGGGTAGGCGTTGTTCTGAGCTACCGGGTGGGTGGATGAGCGCCATGCATGGCAGTCTATAGGAAAGCGATCGCAACAGCGCTGTTGGGGCTAATGCGACAACGGGGCCAGCGCCAATGATGATTAAGGCAAATGTGCCAATGAACTCAGCAATGGGTACCTCAGCTAATTGTAGTCCATACGTCTTTTTTTGACGGGCGATCGCACGTTGTGGGCATATTCTAATTTTTATTAATAGGAATTTCAATTAGGCTTATCTCATCCGCTGTTTCAAGCAAGCGGTCTAGTCTAATACCACCATCAGCCCAATCTGGTCAACACTTTTAGACCTTTTTGCTCAAGCTCTACCCTCACCAAGCTAAGGGTTTAAAAATAGGACAAACTTCTACCAAAAGACTAGTATTGCTACTTTTATTGAGCAAATTAATAAAAGTTTGAATTAGCGTCATTTGCCGATACAAAACTTGCTAAAAATTTGGTCCAGCATCGATTCGGTAACCGCCTCTCCCGTAATTTCTCCCAGCGCCCGGATGGCCTCTCGCAAGTCAATCGTCCAAAAGTCTAGCGGGAGATCATCTGCCATGGTGGTCTCAACCTCAAGCAAAGACGTTTTTACCCGCAGCAGCGCCGCCGCCTGCCGCTGGTTAATCGCCAAATCCAGGTTCGCTGCCGTCACGCTGTCAGCCTGTACTAAAGACAAAATCGCGGCCTCCAGGGCCTCAATTCCCGCTTGCTTCGCTGCGGCTGTCTGCACCACCGGGTGAGACGGTAGGTCTGGCAATGACTCCCCTAGTGCAACCAGGTCGATCTTGTTCATGACTAGCACGAGCTTACGGCCCTGCACCTGCTCGTAGATGAGCTGGTCTTCTGCCGTCCAGCCCGCACTCCCATCCACAACCAGCAGCACCAAATCCGCCGACCGGGCCACCTGCCGCGATCGCGCCACCCCTAACTGCTCCACTTGGTCCGTCGCCTCACGAATCCCTGCCGTATCCAGCACCTGCACCGGAATGCCGCCTACGACTAGCCGCGATTCCACCACGTCTCGCGTCGTCCCTGGTAGGTCCGTCACAATAGCGCGATCGCTGCGGCTCCAGGCCTTAAGCAGACTTGACTTGCCCACATTTGGACGTCCAACAATGGCAACCTTGAGACCACTACGCAGCAGCTCCCCCCGGTCCGCTGTCGCCAGCATCTGCTCTACAGTAGCTAGTACGGTCTGGAGCTGCTGCTGCACCCAGTCCTCATCCAGCGGCGGCAAATCATCGGCAAAATCAATTCGCGCCTCCACCTCTGCCAAAAGCTCTAAACAGGTCTGCCGCAGTTCCCGTATCGACTGCGCCAGCTTTCCCTGTATCCCCGCTAGCGCTAGTTCCGCCGCCTGGGGCGACTCCGAACCCACCAAATCAGAGACACTCTCCGCCTGGGTCAGATCCAAGCGTCCGTTCAGAAACGCCCGCAGGGTAAATTCTCCAGCTTGAGCTAAACGCGCCCCCTGCTCCAAACACAGGGTCAAGACGCTCTGCACCGCCATCATCCCGCCATGGCAGTGAAACTCCACCACATCTTCTCGGGTGTAGGATCGCGGGGCCAACATAACCAGTAGCAGCGCCTCATCAACTGTCTGCTGCGTCTGGGGATGGCGCACCATGCCATACAGAATTCGGTGACTCTCCCACTGCTGCTGCCCTGGCGCATAGAACAGAGCATGGGCGATCGCCATAGCATCTGGCCCAGATACCCGCACGATGCTGACGCTACCCTGTTGAGGAACCACTGCGGTGGCGATCGCGACAATGGTATCGGCAGTGGCAGTAGTCATCAATGGTAGGGGGCAGAGGTGCAGGGGTAGGGCGCAACGATCGCTGGTCTGTCACAAGATATCAATAGACCGTCATCGCTATTGATCCTAACGTGGCAATGGCCTCTCGCCATGAATTTCGTGAACACCTAAAATCCCCGCATAGAATGGAGGCGACTCTCTCAGCCCCTCCATGACTTCCCCTCATCACAAACGACGCCGTAGGCCACCACCCTGGCAGCGGCGGCTGCGCTACATCTATATTCGCTTCATTCGATTGCGCAGCAGTCCAGAAGCAATCGCCCTTGGGCTAGCGGCAGGCGTATTCGCAGGATTATTCCCCCTATTCGGGCTGCAGACCATCATGGGGGTAGCGATCGCCTCGGCAATTCGAGGCAACAAACTGATAGCGGCAGCAGGCACCTGGGTCAGCAATCCTATTACCTATGTCCCCATTTATTACTTCAACTTTCGCGTTGGGGCATGGCTGTTGGCGCGGACTGGGCTAGCGGCAATGGTGCCTGAAGCGGGGGCGATTGGAGAAATTGTCAGCACCTCGGGCTGGGCGGCGTTTCAAGAGTTTATGGCTCTGGGGCTGGGTTTCACAGCAACGCTGTTCCTGGGATGCTTTGTGGTGGGATTGCCGAGCGGGGCGATCGCCTACTGCGTTGGTCTATGGCTAGCTCGGCGGTGGAGACGGTCTAAAGCATCGGGAAAACGCCCTACCAAATTTTAGCCATCGGTAGGCAAAACCCTGGCAGCTCAGGGTCACCCTTGACTTGCTCTGAATTTTCCAGCACTTGAGGCGCGTGATTGGGGCGGTAGATATGGACGCTGCGTTCTTTGCGATCAATTAGCCAGCCCAACGATGCGCCGTTGTCAATATATTCCTCTAGCTTCTTCTGAAGCCCACTAAGCGTATCGCTCATAGAGCGTAGCTCAATGACAAAGTCAGGGCAGATAGGCGCGAATGAGGCTTTTTATCGCCAGTGAGCTGGTTCCATCGCTCTAGAGTGTCCAAGACGCATCTGGAGCCCTCGCTAACGGTGTCGCAGCGTGAACGACTAGCGTGGTTGCCATAGTTCGTATCTCCAGGGCAGTAGTTCAATTATGGCAGTGCCGAAGGTATTACAGCCGGAGTGCTGATTAGGATAGCGGTGCCTTAACAAGGGCAAGACCCGCGCCATCAACCATAGCCGCAAGATAAACGCCCTTACAGACAGAAAGCGCCCCCCGAAGGAGGCGCTTTTCCTAAGCTAGACTAGCTAGCTGTAAGAGAGATCCTAACCGTTGATGGCAGGAGCCTCAGCGGCAGCCAAGTCGAGGGGGAAGTTGTGAGCGTTGCGCTCATGCATCACTTCCATACCCAGGTTGGCGCGATTGATGATGTCCGCCCAGGTGTTGAT
>JBARYO010000251.1:0-3846 GCA_049647905.1 Elainellaceae cyanobacterium
ATTGGGGGCCTTAAACCGGATCCAGCCCATGGGCTCGGGGCTACCATAATCATCCGCCTTGACCGGCACATGAATGATCGCGGCCTGGGTGGTTAGGGATGTTAGCAGCCCCGGTGGCAGCTGACTGTGGATCATATCCGCCGTAATTTGAGCGTCGGCATGGAGCACAAAAATATACTGCACCCGCTTTTTACGAATGTCCTGGGCCCCAAACTGCACAATTTGAGTGATCTCGCTGCCCAAGTTATACAGCCGCTCCCATTTAGATACCTCGTCAAAGATGACGCTGATGGCGGGTTCACCCTTGGTACGGCCCGACAGAGCCAAGGGTAGGTAGGCGCGGGCAATGTCGCCAAACTCTCCTTGCTTCGCAAGGCCAAAAACCTGGCCTGTGAGCCAAGTGCCTGCCGCTAAATCTTCATCGGCGTCGGGGTCAAACACCAGGACGTCGTTGGCCATCAAGATTTGCCGCAGCACGACAATAGCGTTGGCAATACTGCTTTTGCCGCCTCCCATTCCCCCGGTAATAATCACAATGGGGGAGCCGATCATCTGCTTCAGCCATAGCTCGTTGGAAAGCAGCACCTTAAGGCGGTTGATCAGGGTTTCACGGGTCTCTTGGGGCGAGGGCAGCACCAGGGGCGTCTTGTTGTCGTTTTCCGGCACCAGTCGATTGGGCTCTGCATTGCTCAGGGCGATCGCACTGCCAATAGCCACCAAGCCCAACGAGGCGATCGCCAAGCCTTCCATGCGCTTGGACATCGATTCCGTCAGGGTAAATGATTCCCACTGCTGCGCCTGATCGTAGAGGTCAGAGATTACCTGATCGTCCACAGCATAGTCAGGCGTAAGGGCACTGTGCAGCCCATAGGCCCCCATCATCAGGCCAATGCCCGCTAAAGGGTAGGTCAGCAGTTTCTGCATTCGGCTCGACAGAAATTTCCCCATTATTCTCCGTCCTCACCTGGCAGCGGATTTTGTCGAATCAAGTTCTCGGCTGGGCTGAGCGGCTGGCGTTCGGCCCCAAGCCCTAGGCCAACAGCGGCACTACTAGGCAGGTACGGAATGGTTGAGGCAAGACCCTCCCGATAGTTGAGCCAGCTGTTGACCGGCACCTGTCCGCCGTCGATGGGCTGTACCGGAAACAGGGCGATCGCCGCCGCCTGGGATTGCACATACCCTTGCACATAACTATAGACATCGTGGCTTTTTTCGCCCTGCTCCATCAGCTTGACGCCATCGCCGACGTAGCGCAGCAGGATGCAGCGCTTGGTATCCATCACCTCGCGGCAGCGGGGCATGGAAAACCCATATTGGTCTATGTCCTCAGGCTCCCCTGCCCCAGCTTCTTCTTCCGCCGCCCGCAGCAGGCGCTGAGACTCATGCAAAATCAGCTCCGACTGCACCAGCTGAGACTTATCCGCTAGGGCCGACTCATACACCGGCATCACCTGCAGCAGCCGCTGAGCTTTTTCAATCGAGCCCATGTTGGGGGAAATTTGGGCCAGCGTTGTGGGGGCAACGGCCAAAATAGTGTCCCGCTCGGAAGCTGGGTCACGCCGCTCTACCTGCTGTGGCGGCTTCAGCAGCAGCGCTGCAATCGTAAATAGAAATAGCCCACAGGCTGGAAGGCCAGCCACCATAATCAACCTTGTGCGATCGCTTAGCCCTTTAACCCAGCCAAAAAATCCGAGCTGGCCCAGTCGGCGAATGCTCAAAGCTGGGGAATGAGGGTTGGGTGGTTGCATCAAGCTATCTCCACTACAAAACCGAATCGCTGATTCAGTAACGACATTATTGGTACTAGAAAAATGGTCTTTGGGCAGGGCAGTTGCTGCTTAAAGCTGCGCTTCTCAACAATACACACGCTTCTCACGATACATAAGACAACGCATGTTAAGCATTGATGACGTCGTAGACGCCACAAGCCAATAGCCCTAATTTTAAGGGAAATGCCTATACTGAATAATCAATATAAAGAAATTACACCTTACTGCACGAATTTCTACACTCAAGATAGCATCCCAGGGCATGTCTTTTAAGCGGGTTGGACCCTACATCAGGACTCTGCAACAAGACCTGCTGGAATCACGGCGCGGGTTCCGTATTTCCACCCAGGTCAGGCCATAATTCCGTCAAAAACTCAGTAGAACTCAATCCTCAGGACGCCGTTTGAATGCGCTGGACCTCCGAGGCCGGCCTTTGGCCATCGCGAACGGTAGCACTTTCGAGATTTTCAGGGCCAAGCTTGCTGTTGACGGAGATCAGGTTGAGGGCGCGCATGTCTGCTTCTACCATCAGATGCACCAGCTCCTCAAAGGTGACTGATGGCTCCCAGCCCAGCTTGGCCTTTGCCTTAGCAGGGTCGCCCACCAGCAAGTCCACCTCAGTCGGTCGCAGGTAGCGCTCGTCAAACGCCACATAGTCTTGCCAATTCAAGTTCACGTAGCCAAAGGCAATATCTAAGAATTGGCGAATAGAATAGGTCTCCCCTGTCGCCACCACATAGTCATCTGGCGCATCTTGCTGCAGCATCATCCACATCGCCCGCACATAGTCCTTGGCATAGCCCCAGTCCCGCTTGGCGTCGAGGTTGCCCAAGTACAGCTTTTGCTGCTGTCCGGCAATGATGCGGGCGAGGGCGCGGGTAATCTTGCGGGTGACAAAGGTTTCCCCTCGGCGGGGGGACTCGTGGTTGAACAGGATGCCATTGCAGGCAAACATGTCGTAGGACTCGCGGTAGTTGATAGTCTGCCAATGGGCATAAACTTTGGCGCAGGAGTAGGGGCTGCGGGGGTAGAAGGGGGTGGTTTCTTTTTGGGGGACCTCCTGCACCTTGCCAAACATCTCGGAGGAGCCTGCTTGATAGAAGCGCACATCGTTGCCGGTGCGGCGGCGATAGTCCCGCAGCGCTTCCAAGAGCCGCAAGGTGCCCATGGCGACGGTATCGACGGTATATTCAGGGGCGTCGAAGCTGACCCGGACGTGGGACTGAGCCCCCAGGTTGTAGATTTCTGAAGGCTCCACTTCTTCCAGGATGCGGCGCAGTGTGGTGCCGTCGGTCAAGTCGCCATAGTGGAGGAATAGGGTGGCGTTGGGATTGTGGGGGTCTTGGTAGATGTGGTCGATGCGGTCGGTGTTGAATGTCGAGGTGCGGCGGATGATGCCGTGGACTTCATAGCCTTTATCCAGCAGCAGCTCGCTGAGGTAGGAGCCGTCTTGCCCCGTGATGCCGGTAATGATCGCCTTTTTTGCAGTTGTCATGGGTGGGCTACCTCATCCATCGATCTAGTTAAGAGTACTCGCTTCTGCCATGTAATCACATTTGCTGCAACCCATGGTAAAACGCAACTGGCTCCACTAAAGTCAACTCCAAATCGAGCTAGAGCAGAGAGCGTAGCCTCTAGCGGTTTGCCACCAGGCGTTAAATCGCGGCATATCTTTATGCTTTCTGTACGGGATACGCTCATAGCGTCAGGATAAGCTTCATAGGCATGTGTTTGGTTGGGGTATGGGCCTCTCCCCTGCCCATGGCTCTTGTAGACGCGAGCCCTATCGTCCAGACATGCTTGTGAAGCGAGTCCAGTGAGAGTCCGCAGCACGTCACGTCCTATTCTATAATCCTTGCCGTGTCCCCCCGCCTCACTGCTATTCCAGTTTTCAAACGTGGGGCCCTGCTGCTGTTGGCCGTCGTGACTCCGCTGCTGATTCTTATCGCCCACCCGGCCCCGGCACAAACTTCTCTTCAGCAGGATCAAGGCCTGATTGCTACCGGGCGCTATGCCGAGGCGGTTCGAGTATGGCAACGCGCTGCTGAAACGGCGCAGCAGGCGGACAATCCCCAGC
>JBARYO010000252.1:0-8833 GCA_049647905.1 Elainellaceae cyanobacterium
GGATACGGCGGCGATTGAGCGATATACTCGTGAGTCTGACGCTGAGTTCAGACGGTTTGCCGCTCCCGGTGTTGCTACTCCCATGACCAATCGAGATATCGTTTATGTTGCTCTATTTGCGGCTCTAGTCGCCGTGTTGGGCCTCATTCCCCCCATTCCTCTCCCCGTGATTCCAGTGCCCATCACGGCGCAATCCCTTGGGGTGATGCTGGCGGGATCGCTACTGGGGATGCGGCGCGGGGGGCTAGCGCTACTGGTGTTTTTGGGGCTGGTGGCGGTGGGGCTGCCGCTGTTGGCGGGGGGACGCGGTGGTCTAGGGGTTTTTCTGGGACCATCGGGGGGATTTGTGCTGGCGTTCCCGCTGGCGGCGGCAGTGATTGGCGGCCTGACCCAGCGATTGTGGAGACGCCTCAATGCCCCCCTGGCGTTTGCCATCAATGCTGTTGGCGGCATTGGCGTGCTCTATGCCATTGGCGTACCCTGGCTGGCGATCGCGACAGATCTGTCCCTACGGCAGGCTGCGCAAACCTCTATGGCATTTATTCCGGGTGATCTCGTGAAAGCGGCGATCGCAGCGCTGGCGGTGGTGGCGGTGAAGCGGGCCTACCCGGCGATCGCGCAACCATGACTCAGGGCAGGGTCAAGGCAATGCCGGCAGGCGTCCAGGGCAACATTACCGACAGCATGGCGCAGTGGGCTGACTCTGCGCCCTACCATACGGCCTTGGTGATTGGCGATCGCACCTGGTCCTATCGGGCGCTGGTCTCTGGAATGCAGCAGATTGCAGCCTATGTCGCCCGCCTCACAACCCAGGAGAAAGATGCGGCTTGGCGACCCCCTTTTGGAGCAGCCCTGCCCTGGGTGGCGCTGGTCAGCAGTAACCGGATTGAGGGTCTGCAGGTGTTTTTGGGGACGGCAATGGCCGGGGGCGTGACCATGGTGCTGTCGCCGCGCTGGGGTATGGCGCAACTCCAGCGCGTCTTGGACGCCTATCCGCCGGATTGGCTGGTGGGAGAAGCCAATCTATTGGAGTCGCTGCCGCTGGGCGGCATGAGGACAGCCTTATCGCCATCGGGGGATCTGACACCCTGGCCACCTCAAGCGGCTATCACTCCCCCGCCTGCCGCTCACCTCGACCGCCCCTTTTACGCCTGCTTTACCTCCGGCACCACCGGCCAGCCGAAAGGCATCGTCAAAACCCATCGCTCTTGGTTGGATGGTCTGGCGGCCAGCCGCGTCGAGTTTGACATTAGGCCTACCGATCAGGTCTTCGTCCCAGGCGCGCTGTCCCACAGTCTGTCCCTATACGCCGCTGTGGAAGCGCTCTCCGCCGGGTCAACGCTGCACCTATTGCCTCATCCCATCGCTACCGCAGCAGTGCATCACCTGCAGCAGCACCCCATCACCGCCATTGTTGCCGTGCCGACGCTGCTTCACTTACTCACCACTGAGGCGATCGCCCAGGATGTTCGATTTCCCACGGTGCGGCTCATTATTTCTGGGGGCGCAAAGCTGACAGCGCAGCTGACCCAGCGGCTGCGGCAGGTGTTTCCCAAGGCTCAAATCATTGAATATTACGGGGCATCAGAGCTGGGCTTTGTTAGCATTCGCCGCGAGAATGACGCCATGCCATCCGGATCCGTGGGCCGTGCGTTTGCCGGTGTCGAGGTCTCTATTCAGCGGCAGGACGGTAGTGGAACAGCGCCGCCGGGTGCGCTGGGGTGGGTAGGGGTGCGCAGTACTCTCGTTTGTGCCGGATATCTTCAGGAAAGTCCTACTGGGCAGGGCTTTCGCCAAGTTAATGGCTGGTGGACCGTCGGCGATCGCGGCTGGCAAGATGAGCAAGGGCACCTCTACCTGGCGGGGCGACAGGACATGATGGTCTGTGCTGGGGTGAACGTCTATCCGGCAGCGGTGGAGGCGGCGCTGCTGCTGCTGAGCGAAATTGGGGCGGCGGTGGTGCTGGGGCTGAGGGATGACTGCCGGGGAGATGTCATTCACGCGGTGTTGGTGTGGCAGGACACCCCTTTAGATCGGCGATCGCTGCGCCAGAGACTTCGTCCTCACCTTGACCGCCACGCCCTGCCCCGCCGCTTCTACGCGGTGTCTGAGCTACCGCTGACCGCCAGCGGCAAGGTGGCTCGGTCTATGTTAACGGAGCAAATCGGGCAGGGAGAATTGGCCCCACGGGAGATTCGCTAGCTATGGTCTGGCCTGGGTTAGTAAAGCCTCCAATGCCCACCGATCCGATTATCGTTGCGGCCCGCCGCACCCCCATTGGCCGGGTGGGTGGATGCCTTAAAAGCTTGACTGTAGATGCTCTGCTAGCGCCAGTACTGCGATCGCTGCTGCAGGATACCGGCCTTGACCCAGAAACAGTGACCGATGTCGTGATAGGCAACACTGTAGGGCCGGGGGGCAACCCCGCGCGGCTGGCCCTCTTAGCGGCAGACTTTCCAGTCGCGGTGCCTGGTTTGACGGTGGACCGGCAATGCGGCTCGGGTTTGGCGGCAATCAATCTGGCGGCTAGGTTAATTCAGGCGGGGGCAGGGGAGATATATATTGCTGGCGGGGTGGAGAGCGTCAGCACAGCGCCTTGGCGGCTTGAAAAGCCTCGCTCCCTCTACGAGCTGCCGCAGTTTAGCCAGCGGGCGCGGTTTGCCCCAGAAGCGCTAGGTGACCCTGACATGGGGCCAGCTGCCGAGGCCATCGCCCAAACCTTTGGCATTAGCCGTGAGCGTCAGGATGAGTATGCCCTGTGGAGTCACCAAAAAGCGGCTACGGCCCAGCAGACTGGCACCTTTGCCGCCGAAATTGTTCCCCTAGCGCTTTCCGCCGCCACCACCATCGACATCGACGAATGCCCCCGCGCGACGCTGACGCGCCAGCGCTTGGGCCGGCTACCGGCTGCCTTTACCCCGGAGGGCACCGTTACCGTAGGCAATGCCTGCCCCATCAACGACGGTGCTGCTGCTGTTGTGCTAATGTCACGCCGTCAGTTCGAGCAGCGGGGATTAAGTTCTGGGCTGCACCTAGTGGATGCGATCGCGGCTGGTGTGGACCCGAAGATGCCGGGTTTGGGTCCGGTGGCAGCGACGAGAGGGCTGCTAGCCCGACAGAACAATCTGACGTTGGAACATCTCGATCGTATCGAGTTCAACGAAGCTTTCGCCGCTCAGGTTCTCGCCTGCAGTGACCAATTGGGTATGGATCAAGATAAGCTCAACGTCAATGGCGGCGCGATCGCCCTAGGGCATCCCTACGGCGCATCGGGCGCGATTTTGATGGTGCGGCTGTTCAGTGACTTGGTGCGGCAGTCCATGCCAACGGCTTCTCTGGGGTTGGCCACCCTTGGGATTGGCGGCGGGTTGGGCATTGCGACGCTAGTGACACCTGTTGACTAACGTTTAGCTCGCACAATACAGGCGGCCTGCTTCAATTTGGCACTAGCAATTCTCACTATGGTTGTACCCTGACGCTCGCGACTAACGTGCAGGCTACAAAAAATAAAGTCCCTCCAGGACTGCCAAACGATCGGTCTTAGCCCCAGCGGGGCGTTCACTGATTAGCCCGCACCTTCAGCCGCGGGTGGGTTAGAAGCGTAGCCAAACGGCCAACTCGTTTAATCCGCCAACCTGAGAATTGCTGACTTAGCACAACGTGAACTGTAGGATACAAACTGGCGCGATATCCTTTTGTTGCGATCTGCCCTATCGCATCCTCCCCTCTTGCCCATCACCCCGCATTTTTTCGAAATCCATGTCAGATAGAATCCTTGTTGTTGTTCACCAGCCCAGCTCTACTCCGGGGCGAATTGGGCAGATTTTGCAGGAGATGGGCTATGCCCTAGAACTGCGCTGTCCAGCGGCTGGCACGGCTTTGCCCAATGCCCTAGACGACTACGCAGCTGTCGTTGTATTTGGCGGGCCGATGAGCGCCAATGATGACCTTCCCTTTATCAAGGCCGAGCTGGCGTGGCTGCGCCAGGTCTTGGCCGCAAACAAGCCATATCTGGGCATTTGCCTCGGGGCACAGCTGCTGGCGCGATCGCTGGGAGCAGCCGTCACGGCCCATCCCCAGCAGCGGGTGGAAATTGGCTATGCGCCAGTGCGCGCCACGTCAGCGGGGAAAGACCTATTTGGTGAACTTTCCCATGTCTTTCAATGGCATCGTGAAGGGTTTGACCTGCCAGATGGCGCGACGCGGCTGCTCACAGGAGATGTGTTCTCGAATCAGGCGTTTCGCTACGGACCAGGGGTCTACGGCCTGCAGTTTCATCCTGAGATGACTCGACCCATGCTGGAATACTGGAACGCGAAGGCTGGCGGTCAGCTCGATCTGCTGGGAGCCCAGCCCAGCGCCGTCCAACGGACCTGCCATAGACAGCATCGGGAGGCAGTAGCGCGTTGGCTGCAACAGTTTTTGGCCCACTGGCTTGCGGAAGGGGGAGTCACCTCGCTACCCTACAGTTTGTTACAGTCTGACGACCGAGTTTCTGCCTAGGCAAGATTCAAGATAGCCTAGACTGTAAACTTGGTTCACACCAAGGTTTGGTGCTCATCGTCCCAGACGCATTGGTCGCTTACCAGAACTTGGTCTACAGCGATCGCTCTATACAGTCTGTGACGGCAACTGCGATTAAACACCCACTGGTTCATGGCAAACTCATCCTCCAACGTCTCCACTCCCCCAGCGATCGCCTCAACAGCAGCGTCGCCGCCCGCCGACTCTAAGGCGCGGGTCAGCAATTTTATGAAGACGCTGCAGGATGATATTTGTCAGGCGCTGCAGGATTTGGACGGTGACGCAACATTTCAGCAGGATGCTTGGGACCGGAGTGAGGGCGGCGGTGGTCGCTCCCGCGTGATTAAGCAGGGCGATCTGTTTGAGCAAGGTGGCGTCAATTTCTCAGAAATCTGGGGCAAAACCCTACCGCCATCAATTCTGGTGCAGCGGCCTGAAGCGGCAGGGCATCAGTTCTATGCCACTGGCACCTCTATGGTGCTCCACCCGGTCAATCCCCACGTGCCTACGGTACACCTCAACTACCGCTATTTTGAGGCAGGCCCCGTATGGTGGTTTGGCGGCGGCATCGATCTAACGCCTTACTATCCCGTAGATGAGGATGTGGTTCACTTCCATCGCACGTTAAAGCAGGCTTGTGATTCCCATCATCCCCAGTACTACCCTACATTCAAGCCGTGGTGCGATGAATACTTCTACCTCAAACATCGGGAAGAGACCCGAGGGGTTGGCGGTATCTTCTTTGACTATCAGGACGGACGTGGGCAACTGTATCGGGGGCCTCATAAGGACGGCGCTGCGGCTCAATACAGCAGTCAGGTTGGGGATGTCGAACCCCGAAGCTGGGAGGATATCTTTGGGTTTGTCCAGTCTTGCGGTAACGGCTTCCTGCCAGCCTATAGGCCCATTGCTGAGAAGCGGCGGCACCAAGACTACGGCGATCGCGAACGCCAATTTCAGCTTTATCGACGGGGACGGTATGTGGAGTTCAACTTGGTATACGACCGAGGCACGATCTTTGGGCTGCAGACGAATGGCCGCACCGAATCAATTTTGATGTCTCTTCCCCCGTTAGTTCGCTGGGAATATGATTACAGCCCAGAAGCCGGGACGCCTGAGGCTCGCCTTTATGACGTGTTTTTGCGGCCTCAAAACTGGCTAGATGATTTTTGAGAGACCCAGCTATTGCGCTGTGATCGCGCTTGACTATTTGAGGCTGAATCTAATTTAAAAAATTGGGGCTAGTCTCAGCTCTGGTCATGAGTTAAGCTACAGCCATAAAAGTGGACTAGCCTATGGAAATGACTAGACGCATCTTTGCAGCGTGATGCCATGAAACAGAAGACTCTAGAGATTGATCGGGACAAGCAGGTCAGTATTTTTCGCCCATCTGGTCGGCTAGACATTACGACAGCCTGGCAATTTCGCCTCACGCTTCAGGAGTGTATTTCTCCAGAATGCCCCCATGCGATCATCAACTTGAATGACGTTAGCTTTGTGGATAGCTCTGGCTTGACATCATTGGTCGCAGGCATGCGTGACGCTGACAAGGTCAACGGTAGCTTTCAAATCTGTAACGTTCACTCAGACGCAAAGCTTGTCTTAGAGGTCACCATGATGGACTCTGTATTCGAAATCGTTGCGTCTGAGCAGGATGCTTTAGATGCCATCTCAGACTAGCCTGCCGCCGGTTTGACCTCGCTGTTCCCGGATCTCGCACCTTGGCAAACAGCCAGAGACAAGGGAGAATGAGGATGCGATTTATGATTCTTACCTATCAGTGAATAACGTCCGCACCGTCTCAGACACCAAGCGTGCCTTCTATAACGCTCACACCCGGCCCATCAACTCCATCTATCGCCGGGTGGTCGAAGAGCTGATGGTAGAAATGCATCTGCTATCGGTGAACACGAGTTTCCACTACAATGCGATCTACGCGCTCGGTGTGGTTACAAGTTTTGATCGATTTATGCTGGGGTATCGGCCAGAGCAGGATCTTGAGTCTATCTTTTCGGGCCTCTGTGGCTCAACTGGTGCTGATCCCCATCACTATCGCCAAGATGCGCAGAAGATTTTGGATGATGCAGCTCAGGTGTCGCTGGACGATTTAACTGCATTTCCGGCGTCTGGAGAATCAGGCGCAATGGCCAATACGGCTCTCTTTGATGCGCTGAAGGCGGTGGCCGACGATTCTCAGTTCAAGTACAGCCGCCTGTGGGCTATTGGACTGTATACAGTTATTGAAACCATCGATTCAGAAGCGGCTGAGGATGGTGCGAAGCTGACTTCCGTTCTCGAACCCCTATGTGAAGCCTTAGGCATCTCCGTCGAAAAACTCCAAAAAGACCTAGACATTTATCGCTCCAACTTAGAAAAGCTGGAACAAGCGCGGATCGTGATGGAAGACATTCTCCAAGCCGATCGCAAGAAACGTGAAGAGCGGAAGGCTCAAGAGAACAAGGATTCCGCTGCCGCGCCTTCAGAGTCAAAGGACGCTGAAGCGCAAGCGTAATCACAAGCTTAAATTCAAAGATTCTGTGAATTTATCTGGGAGTCGGTGAAACGCCTCATAAGGTGGTTTAAGGTAGCAGGGATTCCGAAAGTTATTTTAGATAGCGGCTTAGGCCGAGCAATAAGCAACGGGACTATAGGAGATTGTTATGGGCATGGAACAACGTGGCGTTACCGTGTGGTTTACAGGGTTAAGTGGTTCAGGTAAGACAACTATTCGCATCGCGCTAGAGGAGCAACTGCGCAGCCAGGGCTTAAAGGTTGAGGTATTGGATGGCGACATTGTTCGACAAAACTTGACCAAGGGGTTGGGATTCTCGAAAGAAGACCGGGATGAAAACATCCGCCGCATCGGCTTTGTGTCCCATCTGCTAACGCGAAATGGCGTTATTGTCTTGGTTTCTGCTATTTCACCCTATCGCACTCTTCGGGATGAGGTTCGTGAGCGCGTCGGCGACTTTGTCGAAGTGTATGCCAATGCTCCACTGTCAGTGTGTGAGGATCGCGATGTTAAGGGGCTATACAAGCGGGCCCGTTCTGGAGAGATCAAGCAGTTTACGGGTATTTCTGACCCCTATGAAGCGCCTGAAAATCCAGAGGTAGAATGCCGTACTGACCAGGAAACCTTGGAGGAGAGCACTGCTAAAGTTCTCTCTAAGCTGGAAGAGATGGGATATGTGCCCGTCAAGAGCGCAGCTTAGCGCTGCTTCGGCTTTAAACCTAAACTAGCGATTCGCTGAACGGCGTTCTGAAGACAACTCCTCTCCGGTTCGCCGTTCAGCCGTTCTTAGCTTGGCTGAGCGGGCTCGTGGATTTTGAGACACCTCTGCGTCATCAGCGATCGCTGGCTTTTTGGTGATCACGGTTAGTTCCGGGTTGCCTTTGAAGCTGTGCTTTACCATCCGATCTTCCAGGCTATGGAAGCTGATGATGGTCAACCGTCCACCGGGACGTAGCCAGCCGGGAGCCTGCTGCAAAAACTGCTCTAGCTGATCTAGTTCACGATTGACGGCAATGCGCAGGGCTTGGAACGTTCGCGTAGCAGGATGAATTCGCCCATAGCGATAGGAGCGAGGCACGCTGCGGGCGATCGCCTCTGCCAACTGGGTTGTTTCGGTGAAGGGGCGCTGCTGTACGATCTGGCGGGCAATGCGCCGCGACAGCCGCTCTTCCCCATACTGATAGATTAGATTGGCCAGGGTTGTCTCATCCTCATGGTTGACAATGTCGGCAGCGGTTTGAGCTTGGGTCTGATCCATGCGCATGTCGAGGGGAGCCGCCTGACGAAAGCTGAAGCCCCGCTCTGGATCATCCACCTGCGGAGAGCTGACGCCGATGTCGGCCAAGATGCCATCAAACACCCCTTGGGGAGAATAGGCCCCGAAATTGCAGTGATGAAACTCAACGCGATCGCCGTAGCCTGAGAGCCGCTCACGGGCGGCGGCCAAGGCCACTTGGTCTTGATCGAGGGCAACGAGTCGGGTGGTTGGGTCGGCTGCTAAAATCAATTGACTATGACCTCCTCCTCCAACCGTAGCGTCAAGGTAGCGTCCCTGGGGTTGAATCTGTAGACTGGCGATCGCGATGTCGGCTAAAACGGGAATGTGGTGAAACGAAGTCATAGATGCCTAAGGGGTAGACAGTCCCTATAATAAAGTTAAGACGCGTAACAGACCCAACTCAGCCGTCACGTTTTAAGAGGAAATCTGCGACCCATGTCGATGATCGAACCTAAGACCGAGCCCATGGTGATCAACATGGGACCGCATCACCCGTCAATGCATGGCGTGCTGCGGCT
>JBARYO010000253.1:0-3553 GCA_049647905.1 Elainellaceae cyanobacterium
GATACATTGTGGCCTGGGTTTTGGGGACGCTCCACCCCAATTTGCCGAATTCTTCAATTAGGCAATCTCGCCGCTGACTATAGCGGGTTTGAACATCTTTTAGGTAGGTATCAGGGAGCTGTAGCGCTGTTTCAGCAGCCCGCTGTAGGGCAGAGAAGATGCCGTAGTCTAGGTTGGTTTTCAGAGTGCGCAATCCCTGGATGACGTGACGGTTGCCTACGACAAAGCCAATCCGCCAGCCTGCCATGTTGTAGGTTTTCGACAGAGTATGGAATTCAACACCAATGTCTTTCGCCCCTGGAATCTCCAGCAGGCTTGTGGGCTGATAGCCGTCAAACGCTAGCTCGGCGTAACAGAGGTCATGGACAAGCAAGATTTCGTGCTTGCGGGCAAAGGCAACAATGTCTTCAAAGAATTCTCGCGGTGCGGTGGCCGCAGTGGGGTTGTTGGGATAGTTGAAGTACAGCACCTTGGCCCGCTGCGCCACCTCATCGGGAATTGCCCCCAAGTCAATCAGCCAGTCCTGCTCTGCCGTCAGCACCAGTGGATAGACTTCAGCGCCTGCAATCAGCGGACCGCGAAAGTGGGCTGGATAGGCTGGGGTTGGGGCAAGCACCACATCTCCAGGATTGATGTAGGCGATCGCTAGGTGGGTGAGCCCCTCTTTCGAGCCCAGAAGCGGTAGCGCTTCACCCTCAGGGTCTAGGCTGACCCCATAGCGGCGGCGGTACCAGCTAGTAATGGCCTGTCGAAAGCTAGCAGTACCCTCAAACGGTGGATAGCCATGGGTTGCGGTATCTTGGATCGCAGCGATCGCGGCGTCAACGACGGGCTGTGGCGTAGGGCCATCGGGATTTCCCATACCCAAGTCAATCAGCTCTAGCCCTTCCGCCCTCGCGTTGGCCTTCAATTCATCTAGCCGCGCAAACACATAAGGGGGAAGCGCACTTAGGCGATCGGCTGGACGAATCCAATCTAGGCTCATATTGATACCTCATTCACAACGGGTGGATGCCCCTGACAAGTGATCAGTAGCCTGGGAAGCGCGCTCCGGAAGGGCAGCTGTAGACACCATCGCCGCCATCAGCTCAGCGGGCAGCACCGGAAACGGAAGCCGATGAATATCAGACTCAGGAACGCAGGCCATCTCAGCGCCATGCTGCAATGCCGATAGTGAACTATTGCCCAGACCCAGCTCTAGCAACGTCTTAGGCAAACCAACATCGCCGTAGAACTGTAGGAGCTGTCGCCGAGCAGAAGCAGCCAGTTGATTACCTTGCACCATTTCTTCTAATCTCAGCTGAACCAAAATGCCATAGGCTACTTTCTCTCCATGCAAAATTCCGTGACTCTCCGGCAAATGGGTCAACCCGTTGTGAACCGCATGGGCAGCGACGGTGCGGCATTGTGCCCCGCCTAAGCCACCAATCATGCCAGCCATGAGTACCGATGCATCCACCACATCTTGCCAGACCACGCTACCCGGATCATCTAAAGCCTGCCGCGCCTTCTGAAACAGAATATCTCGCAGCACCCGCGCCTGCTGCACGGCACCAATGATGAGTGTACGCTCAGAATGGCCGCTGCTGACGGAGGCTTCGTACCACTTGGCCAAAGCATCCCCGATCCCCGCAACTAAGGTCCGCTGGGGGGCTGTCTTCAAGAGGCCATAGTCTAAAATCAATAGCTCAGGGCAGCGAAGCAGCGAGACGTCGTAGTGAAATGCCCCTTCATCGGTATAGATATTGGACAATGCCGTCCAGGCAGCACAGGTCGCTGCCGACGTGGGGATGGTCGCGATGGGGAGTTGAGTATTGTGGGCCAGTAGCTTAGCCGTATCTAGCGCTTTACCACCACCGATGCCAATGATTGCGTCTGCATTGTGGCCGGCCACGGCCTGCCGCAGGCTCTCTTGAGCCGCTTCACTACAGTCTTGACCATAGGTGGCTACTGCGGCATCTAAGCCAGCAACGGCGGTCTCCAAGTAAGGCTGTATCACCTCAAGCGTGCGATCGCCACTCACCACCAGCGGTCGCCTACCCAGCGCTGCTATTGCATCAGTGCTCTGGAGCAGAGCATGCTCTCCCCGCAAGACGCGGGCTGGTGCCATGGCCGTGATGAACAAATCCGGCACTTTGGGTGTGGAGGATGTGGAGTAGCTCATGGGCAGGATTATAAACGATATCGAAACGTGAATTCCAGTTTGGCAGGGGACATGAGAAGAGCGTCAATTGTCTATTGTTGCGTCGGCTATTGGCAACTGCGCGATGCGATCGCGATACAGCGTAATAGCCATATCGCTGTCCTCGCGGCTCGACAGCGATCGCTCGACTTTACCTAGGAAAAGCGGCTGAGATAGACCGGGCTCGGGATGAAGGACAGTACGGGCCTCAATCGTCAGCTGGCTCTGCCCCGTACTCATGCGGCCTGGGGAAAATAGATTACTGGCGGCCTGCTCAAGGGTCGCTTCTAGCTCAGAGGCTGTAATTGTGGGGGGAACCGCAATCACGGCACGGGTGGCACCATTGTCGAATACTCGAGAGAATGGGACTGCGCCGGGCACTACGGTGCGAGTGAACGGCACCAGGCCCAGGGCAAAAATCCCTACCGTGAGGACGGCCATAAAGCCAGTGACACCCACTAGGCGAAAGCGAATACCCCAGCCCAGAAATAACCCTAGAGCAGTCACCGCAGCAGCGAGGAGGGTCAAGATCCCAGACCATTGGGCGGCAGCTAGAAAGGTAGACGGCATCAGTTATAGGGACTCCTGAGACTAGTTAGTTTTACTCGTTGCTGACAAAGGCATCGACATCGGGCTGCGCAGGGGCGGCTGTCGGCGTCGTTGGCTGCTCGATCGCAGCTTTGAGCGTATGCCACCCCAAATTGGCGCATTTGATACGCACAGGGAATTGGGCGACACCCTGCATGACATTAAGCTTACGCGTCTCTTTAGGAAATTCAGCTTCACCGCGCATCATAGACTGAAAATGCTGAACCATAGCCAGCGCTTCTTCAGGTGTTTTTCCCCGCAGCGCCTCTGCCATCAAGTCAACGGATGCCATGGAGATTGCGCAGCCCTCACCTTCAAATTTGACGTCCTCAATGCGATCGTTGGTATCACTCAGCTGTAGCGTGAGTTCGATAGTGTCTCCGCAGGAAGGATTGTGCCCCTTCTGATACCGATGGACCGGGTCAGCCTTACCTCGATGGCGGGGCTTCTTGTAGCGATCAAGAATCACTTGCTGGTAGAGATCGCGGAGGTTGTCCAGGGCCATAGTGTAGAAGTCAGCTGTGAATGAACTAGACGTAGAAAGATGCCTTTGAGAAGAGCATAGTACTGTCGTCCCTAGTAAAGATCCTACCAAGTTTGCCATAAAACTGTAGCGATCGCACTGGGATGGAGAAAGCACCGACTCCACCCACAGCAGACCTATCTTGCGCGATCGCCAACCAATGTAAGCCCAATGATCATGTAGAGACAGCTCTTAGTCATAGGACTATGCCCCAGCAATCAGCCCACAATCAAGTCGATTCTATTGTCTAAGATCTATGG
>JBARYO010000254.1:0-9720 GCA_049647905.1 Elainellaceae cyanobacterium
AGCGATTACTGGTGCTCAGGTGACATAGCGTTGCTCAGGTGACATAAAAAATGCCAGCAGATAAGCCAAACCGTAAGTATTCCTCCAAACTTGCCTTCAAATTGGCCTCTCGCTGGGGCTGTTTCAAACTGTGGAAGACCCCCATCTCGGCCCCATCTTCGGCCCCGGTGTACAGCTCTGGGGCGCAGCTCTGCCGCAGCTGCCCGTAGCCCGGATCGCCGTAGCAGGTAGAGGTGAAGTCGGGCTGGAGGCGGTTGAGCACCTGCAGCTTACGGGCCAGGGGCAGGCGTCCGGCCAAGAGAGATTGCCACTGCTGGCCGCCGTCTTCAGAACGCAGCACCTCGCCAGCGGCGGTGCCTGCAAACAGGAGGGGTGCGTCAGTATCGGGCTTTGAGCTGACCACCAGGGTGGTAGCATCGGTACCCTTGAGGTCAAGCCCGAGGGGTGACCAGTCGGCGTCCTCCGCCTGAAGCAAATCGCCAATGGCACAGAGCAGTTTGCCGTCGGCGGTGCCCACGAGCCAAACCGTATCTTCGCTGAACGATAGGGCAGTGAGGGGGTCATCAACCGGTTCCGTGATGGTCAGCACGCTGTCGGAGCAGATGCTCTCGATTTCCCGCACTTGGTCCCCGATGGTGATTTCATCCCCAGGCACAAGGCCCCGTTTTGTAAAGTAGGTGAGCGTCCCCGTCACCGTTTCGTTGGCAGCGGAGATAGTGCTGGTGACGGGAAAGCTCACCAGGGCGGTAATCTCCAGGCTGGTGAGTCCGGCATTGTGGGGAATCCAGCGCTGGATGTCGCTGTAGGCAAAAACGCCGTTGGTTGCGGTGCCAATTAGCAGCGATCGCGTTCCGTTAGGGGAAATATCTTGGGTCAACGCGGTGATCTGGCGATCGCCCTCTTGGTCTAACCCCTCGTTTTGAGCCTCCCAGCGATCGCCGTCTTCTTGGGTCTGCAGCAGAAACACACCACCGCCTCGGGTGCCTGCCCACAGCTGATTTTGGGCCTCGTCCCAAAGCAGGGTCGAGACGTTGAAATGGGTTAGGCCAGCCGTCACCGGTTGCCAGTTTTGGCCAGCGCCATCGGCCCGCCAGACGCCACTGCCCGCAGTCGCCGCCCAGAGATCTGTCGCACCCTCCGCGTTTTCTATCGCCAGCAGCGCCGTAATTGGCGCATTGCCGCCTGCGAGGGGAAGCGGTGCCCAGTGGGGAATGTGCCAGCGCTTTTGCCCCTCGCCCCGTGAATTCAAGATCGTCTCCCGTTCAGGCCGCGCCTCAAAGACCCGACCGGACAGGGTACCCAACAGCAGGGTCAGTCTCGGCGCAGTGCCGCCTTCCATTTCAGGGGAGCGGTATGCCAGCAGCGCCGTAATGTGGCGATCGGAGAGGTTGACGTTAGCCGATACCCAGCCCTCAACTGGCTCAGGCGCGCTGGTTTCAGCGTCATTGTCTGGCGTCCCCTCATCTGTAGTCTGTCTAGGCGCGTTCAACAGGGTCTGATCGGCGGCTTGCTCTAGCGCCGTGACGTGAAAGATTCCGTCCCCGGCGGTGCCGATGAGGAGATCGCTAAAAGCGGGGGCTGCTGTGTCTTCATCTGACAAGAACAGGGCGCTGACCCCATTGGGCACCTGGTCTAGAACGGCCCCTAGCGCCCGGTCGGGCTGGCACTGGTAGCGGCTCGGGGTCACAGAGCCAACGGGCGCATAGCAAAACCGCAGGCAGCCCTCTTGGCGGCGCAGCACGGTGACCTTTTCGGTAAACAGGCTGTTACTGGCCTCAAGCTGCCGCAGGGTCGTGCGGCCAAACACCGTGGTGCTGAGAATATCCGCCGTGGTGCCCAGGGCAGCGATCGCCACGCCGCTGGTGTCTGGCTCCCTGGGAAACCCCTTATCCACGAGGCTATCCACAATGCGCAGCTGGGGCACCGTCTCTGGCAGGGCGATCGCCCCAGTAATGCTGCGCTCTATGGTGATAACCAGTCGAGAATTGTCTTGGGCCGTGGTGCGGAGCGGATTGCCCCCAGCAGGGAAGAGGTCTTCCCCCGTGGCGCTGGTCTCTCCCCCCAGCCACACCTGCAGCTGCTGCAAAAGCTCAGCCACAAGGGCAATAATCCGCTCTATCATCCGCGCCATCACATCCGCCATAGCAGGGGAGGAGACATGGCGAATACCCAGCTCCTGCTGAATCAGCAGCCAAATTTGGTTGAGGCTGTAGAAAGCAAACGCCAGCAGCGGCACGCTGGCATCGTCCGACAGCGTCGCGGCTGACGCCTGCAGCTGAGCCGCCTCAACAGACAGCCCGCCCTGCCGCCCCTCTTGGCCGTAGGGCACCAGGGTGCAATGCCGGAGGGTCAGCTGCCCCAGATTACCGGCCCTCACCCAAAGCTGGCCCTGCACCAGCAGGCCATCTAGGGTCAGCTCGCCCTGACGGCGGTCCCGTTCCGCTGCGATCGCCATCCCCCGGACGGTGAGGCTTCCCTGGATGTGGGGGCGATAGCCGTTGGCGGCCACGACGATCAGACGCTGCTGCGCAGGCAAGACCACCGTCAAATCCCCCATGTAGGTGGCGTTGTCGCCGATGATGATGCACCCAGCGTTGGCATTCAGCGGACGCTCGGGGACAAGGCCCAGGTTGCGCCAGCCCTTGCCAGCGGGCGACCCAACGGGATCCAGCGGCAGTCCCGATTCCGGCGCGATCGCCATAAATAGAATTAGAGTCCGACCGGCATAGGCGCTGAGGTCCAGCTGCTGGCGCTGCTCCAGCTCAAGCAGGGGAGATGATGCCCCATCGACGGTGATGGTGCCGAGGCTCACGGTAACCTGGTTCCCCCGTGGCGTGACGTCGAGCCCGTTAAATGTCACAAAAGCCGTGGGTCGAACCTCGGGGCTGATATCGCTGACGCGAACCTGCGGAATATCCAAGTCAGCAAGATGGACCACCGGCTGGTCCGGGTCATCCCATGGGTCTGGGGGCAGCGCAGCGGGGGCTAGAATGTCCAGCTGCCAGCGGCTAGAGCGGCTTGGAATCCTCAGCACTAGCGATCGCACCTGCCCTTGGTGGGGCCGCACATCCACAGCGTAGTTCTGGCTCAGCACGACAACCCGCCCTCGGGCATCTACCCCGGTTCCGGCGGTGACGATGGTGTCCAGGGTGCCGGGGCGGGTCTCCACCGCTAGCCCCTGGACGATGCCGGGGGCAAACTCTGGGCGCACCTGCAGGTCAATCGGTCCTGCAAGGTGGTACTGGCCGGTGAGCTGCAGCCGGGCGAGGGGAATCACCGTGGCGTCGGGATAGCCCTCTACTGTCGCCGCTGGAAGGACGGCGAGTCTGGCCCCCTCTAGGGCGTTGGGGTCGTGGGCAAGGACCAGAACGCCGATAAAACATCCAGCGCGGCAGGGCAGACAGTCTAAATCCACCTGCCGCAGGTCGAATCGTCGCCACTGGGGCACCCGTAGCGATCGCCCCTGGGCATCCACCGCCACACCAGCGGCCACCCCCACCTCCGTTGGGCACAGCAGCCCCGGCGACACCATCAAGCCATCCCCCACAATGCCAGGCTCAAACCGCCGCCGTACGCGCTCTTGGTCAATTTGCACTAGGTGAACCGCAGGCACCGTAAGCCGCGCTAGGGGAATATGGGTGCCCCGGTCAAAGCCATCCCAAGCGGTCACCGTCTGATTCCAAGCTTGGAGAGCGGAGGCAAGGGGGTTAGGATCGGCGGTGCTGGCCTGCTGCACGATCCACTCCAAGGGGGCAATCTGAATCTGGGTTTGGTCAACTTCGGCGAAGGGGGGCTGGATATCGGGAGCGTCTGGCCGGTTGTAGGGACCGCCCCCCAAGTCATCGCTAAACCCGTAAAAGTAGCTCGCCTCTAGGTGCTCAGGCACCGTTTTGCCCAAAAAGGCAATGCGCCCCAGGGTGGGGTCAACGGCGACGGTGGGCAGCGGGATGGGTGAGCCGGCGATCGCAGCGCTCAAGTCTGCCACAGCAGGCCAGGGCTCCAGACTGCGGATGAGAATCTCTTCGGGGGGGATGGGCCGGGGCTGGCGATTCACGAACAGCTGCAGCACCGGATCGCTGTCAAAATAGCCCAATTCTGCCGGAGGGTCGCCCTGGGCTTGGGCCTGTCGCCGCTCCGCCAGCTCTGCGGCTAAAGACGTGATGCGCAGCGGCACCGGCAGGTTGATTTCCCCAGCCAAGGTGACAATGTTGGTTTCGGTCTGGGGCTGGTTGAACAGCGCGGCGTCAATGCCCAGGGGATTAAACCGGTAGCAGCGGGATTCGAGGGGAACTGTGCCCACGAAGGTTTCCAGGCAGCTGGGATCGGTGGGGGTGGGGATAGGATAGGCGCTAACCCGCCCTAGCGGGTAGCTCTGCAGCCGGTAAACATATAGGCCCATATTGGCCGGGTTGTAGCGCCCTGGTGGGGTGGGTCGGATTTCAACGCTGCAGGCCGCCTGGGTCTCGAAGGGGGTGCCCACCTGCTGGGGGCTGTCGCGCAGGCTAACGGTGGCGCTAGATGGGCGCAGGTGGTCCAAGTGCTGGGTGGTGTTGACGAGCTGGGCAAACTCAACCACCCGCGATCGCCACCCCGTCACATCCCGCGTCAGCTGCTCTAGGATGGGGGCCGTTCCTTTGCGGCGGCGGTAGGCCAGGGTGTTGGCCACATAGGCGCGGCGCTCCTGCTGCCCATAGGCGGCAGTGCGGCCAGACCGGCGGCCAGACTCTGGACGGCCCGAGTAAAGCTCCCCCACGTCCAGCAAATCCCCAATGTAGGGCACCACCCATTCAGCGCAGGTTTCGATGAACCAGTCCTCATACAGGTCAGCGACATTGCCTTCCAGGATGTCAAGCTCCTGCTCCACCACCGCCAACAGCGCCCGCAGCGGTTCCCCTTCCGCATCGTCACGGATGCGATAGATGGCGGGTAATAGAGCGTAGAGGCGATCGCGGGTTGGGGTCATAGCTGGTGTCGGGGGTGGGTCATGGGTTGAGACTGGAGGGCAGAGGCAGGGGGCCAGAACAAAGGGACAGCGGCGGCAAGGTTACAACGTCGGGACAGCGGCAATCCGCACCCCAGCGGGATTGAGCCGCAGCAGCTGGGCGGGAAGGAGGGTTTGGGTTTGGGCATCGTAGCGGGCGGGCGTCGCAGCGAGGGCAGGGCGCAGCGCCTTACTGCGGCCTAGCCGGTAAAGCGCATCTAGGTCCACCGCCTGCACCCCCTCCACCGCTTGAATGGCTTCGATCACCTCCGCTGAGGTAACCGACTGCCCAAAGGCCCGCTCCTCAAAGGCGAAGGTGGTGACCAGCGCCACGTCAATTTGGGCCATCACCACCGCCTCCAGGTAGCGCGGATCGAGGAGCACCCGGCCCTCTATGTTGAACAAAATCGGTTCGTAAGACATGACCTCAACGATTTGAATCGGGTCGCGGGCTCCGTCGATGGCGGCGACCAGCTTTTCGTACAGGCTGGACGTTTCTGGCACCCCGGCCCCCGCTGCCCCGGCCACGGTGATATGGACCAAGGGCGTGGACCCGTTCCAAAGGGCGATCGCCTCAGCTTTGCCAATGCCCGCGAATCCCTGGGCAAAATCCTCAAAGTCCTGCAGGGAGACGATGCGGTCGAGGGTGCGCACCGTAGCCGGGGCATTGGTCCGCGCCGCCGCCATCGCCTCCGGACCTGCCCCCCCGGTGGCGGCTAGCGGATTGGTGACGTCGGTAATGCCCTGGGGACGGGTGTTGAGGATGGTCAGACGCTCGGCCCCCACATTGCCCTCTGGGCCAAGGCCGCTGCGGTAAACGGCGGTGACGTTATTCTCGCCGCTGGGCACCCGCGCCCCCCGAATGCCGTCGCCAAAGGTGATGACCGGGGTGCCATCGGCCTGGAGCTGAATGATATAGCTTTGGTCCTGGGGCTGGAGGGGATACAGGGAGGACACCTCTTGCCACAGGATGCCGTTGACGCGCAGATCTAGGGTACTGGCCGCCCCCTGGGGGGTATCGGCAACAACGTAGGTAAGTGGAGGCTTCTTGAGCTGGAAGTGGGGGTTTGCCTCAGTGCCGTCGCCGCTGCCCAAGACCTCCTCAGCGGTTTCTCCGTGGGTGGCGGGAATGATGTTGGCCAGAATTTGCACCGTTGCCGGGTCGTAGGCATACGTCAAAGGCTGCTGAAGCGTCAGCAGCGGAAGGCGCTGATCGATGGGGGGCTGCTTGATGGCAACCACTTCGCTGGTGGGGGCATCCTCCTCATCAGCGGGCAACAGCGTCACCTCGCTTAAATCGGGTGTCTTGAGAACCCCTTTGAACCCCGTCTGGTCACGGACCTGGATGGTCCACAGCGCGGGGGCAGCGTTAGCGGCCTCTAGTCCAGCATCTGGCACAGCCAGAGGAGCGGCACTGTCAGCCGGGACAGACTGGAGGGGCGGCGTCACCACCCGCACCATATCGCCGCGCTGAGTGGGCTGGTGGTAGAACCCGTCTGGTGACGTCAATATGCCGATGCCGCCCACCAAAACGGTGGGGTTGTCGGCGATGTCAGACGGCGGTAGGGCGATCGCCTGCACATCGGTGTTGGTCAGATTGCGGTCCACCGAGGCCCACAGATCCCCCCCATCATCGGAGCGAAATACGCCCTGCCCGGTGCCGACCCAAACCCGCTCAATGCCGCCCGTGGCTGCTGCCGCCATGCTGCGGATTTCTAGATCGTCTAGGTTAGCAATCACCTGCTCCCAGCGATCGCCCAAGGTATTGAGGTTGACGGGCGCTGTAGTTTTGGACCGATAAACGCCGCTGCCGGCGGTGGCGGCAAAGAGGATCAAGATGGCTTGCTCGTCCCCATTTTCATCCGGCTCCTGGCTCGAGATCGCCGCCACCGCCGTGATATTGCGGTTGGTCAGCCCCGTATTGATGGTAAAGCTGGTGTTTTGCGGCAGCTCAGGGCGGAACGGGGTGTTGATGGTGATATCGACGCGATCGCCCGATGTCTCGTCAATGTTGATTACGGTGCGGGTTTGCCCCGCCGCGTTGAAGGAATCTCCCGGCTGCAGCTGGCTGTTGAATGCGCCCCCGCGCCAGGTCACCTGGTTGCCACTGCTAGACAGGGTGCCTCGCCCAGGCCGAGTTTCTCGCACCTGCTTCCAAATCGTGCCGCCATCGCAAGAGAGGAAAAGCCCGTCGCGGTCTGTCCCGGCCAGCAGCACGCTTTGGTTACCCGTTGCGCTAGGCCTCACCGAAGCCAACGCCTGCACCGTCGTACTGCCTAACCCCGTTGGTCGCCAAGACCCGACGACCGTCGCCCCAGCGTCAGGGCTAGCGGACTCTAGGCGCAATACCCCACCCGCCGCAGTGCCGATATAAATCTGATTTCTATGTACGGCGATCGCCCGTACGTCGCCGTACACCAAGCCTTGCGATAGGGTCTGCCACTGCTGCTGGTCGGCATCGAATTGGAAAATGCCCTCTGGCGTCCCAGCAAACCAGCGATCGGGGCTCTGATCACGGGACTGGGCTAGCAACGCCTGCACCCGCAGCGGCAGGGTGCCGCCCGGCGGCGTTAGCCCAATGTGCTGTGGTTCCCAGGTGCGTCCACCATCCCCAGAGCGAAACACCCCTTCGGTGGTCCCGGCCATGGCAACAGTGCCGCTGCTGTCGATGCCCAATACCGTCACCTGGCTGTTGATAAGTCCCGTATCCTGCCGCTCCCAATCAGTGGGATCTAAGCGTTCCCCTGGCGCTTGAGTCCGAAATGCCCCGGCTTCCGTCCCAACCCAGACTGCGCCGTTAAGGCTCTGAAGCGATCGCCCTTCGCTGGCTGGCAACCCTGCATCCAAAATAGTCCAGCTGTCTTCAGGGGAGCGAGACCCGTAGATGCCGCGATCCGTCCCCACTATCAAACGGTTATCTCGTGAGGTCAGGGAAAGAACTGTGCGATCCCGGAGACCCTTTATCCAAACCGTAGACGGTCCCATATTTTCCACGTCGGTAATGCGATAGAGTCCGAAACGGGTACCGACCCAAAGGGCATCGCCAACGACAAGAAGCGATCGCACATCGGCGATTTGCAGTGGCTCAATCTGGACCCAGGATTGTCCCGCGTTCTGCGATCGCCACAGCCCAGTTGGGGTACCGACGAAAACAATCCAATTCCAAACGGCGATCGCGGTGATGCGAGTCTGTTCAAACCCGGCAACGGTGTCCCAAGTTTTGCCATAATCTGGCGAGCGGTATAGCCCTTGGCGCATGCCAACGAATAGGGCTTCCCCCCCAACTGAGAAGTGAGCCTCTGTCCCCTCGCCGGTTTCCGGTTCTGGGTCAAACGCGGCATTGATTGTCACAGTATCTGCCTCAATACTGGTGACAAAGCGACGTTGGTCGTCCTCTAGGCCAACATCTTCTGAGTTAGACGGTTCTGAGGCAATACGCTCTAAGGCAACAATATCGCCAACCCGCAGACCTGAAACATCCGATAACAACAACGTCGTTCCACTCACCGTCGCTAGCACAGTGCGGCTCTCTCCGCTCTGAGGCAGATCAACCCTGGCCAACGCGAGTACCATCTCCTCCGGCAGTGCCGATATTCGCTGCCACGGCGCAGCAGCCAGGACAGTCGCATCCGGATCTGGATCTAAATCTATGTCGACAGCCCTAGCCTGATACAGTCCCTGTTCTGTCCCAGCCCAGATCGTTGTCTCACCGGTTGTGCCTTCTGATCGAGAGAAATCGAGGACGGTATACACCGGCTCTCCGACTAAGCGGTAAAGCCGCTGCCAACGGGGCGGTGAGCTGCTAGTTTCTGGCGATCGCCAATACAATCCGCTATCGGTCCCTGCTAAAAATACGTTGCCGACCTGGCCCAAATGGCGAATGCTGAGATTCTCCAGCCCCTGCTGAGCCTCCCATCCCGACCGCGCCCGGTAGACGCCACCGATGTGGTCCAACCGCAGGCGGCAGTGCTGTCCCCGCAGAATGAGGGTTTGCTGGGGCTGGAGGGTTTGGATGATGCCGGGGAGAAACACCGTATCCGGCTTCACTGGGTCTTGGAAGATGTCGAAGCCGCGATCGCCCACGGTAAGGGGTTCCAGCGCCAGCGCCAGCGCCTCACTGCGGACAAACACCGTCGTGCTCCGCAGCCCGAAGGCCTCGGGCTCAAGCGGGTCATCTAGCGCGATGCGGGTGACCTTGTTGCTGAGGCCATACCCTGCCTGCTGAATAGCGAACACCGTCTCGGCCTGGCGTACCGCTAGTCGAGGCAGGGCCTCTTGGGCCGGATTCTGGGGGTCGCGATCGTCGTAGAGCACAACCCAGCTGTTAGTCAGAATTTGGGGGTAGAGGGTTTCGAGGTCGATCTGACGGGGGTCTTGGATGCGGAAGTTGGGCCACTCCAGCGACGATGGGACGGCGGGTGTTTCTGGCGGGTCTGCTGCGCTATCTTCAGGCGCTTCGGCTTCTGGGTCGCCTTCAACAAAACCTTCGAAGATGCTACCGGCAAACAGGTGCTTGCTGGTGTCGCTGACGGCGATCGCGGTCGTGGTTTGGGTGGTGAGGGCTTGGCTGACGCGCTTCCAGATAATATCTGTTGAGCTGACGTCGCTGTTTTCTGCGACAAAAATGCCGTCATCTGTAGCGGCGGCAATGTAGCGGTTGCCGCCGCGTTCGTAGATGGTAAGGTCGCGAACGGCCACCTCGTCCAAACTCTCTTCTTCACTTTCGATGGAGTTTGCAG
>JBARYO010000255.1:0-3118 GCA_049647905.1 Elainellaceae cyanobacterium
ACAGGTACGAGGCTGAGCTTGCATCGACTCGGCGCAAAACTCAAGAGATTGTAGCAAGCGCGCAAGCTGAAGCACAGAAAATTGCCTCTCGACAGATTGCTGAGGCGCAGGAGGAGGCTCAGACCCAGCGTGAGCAGGTTCAAAAAGAGCTTGAAGCTGAGCGCTCATCAGCAATGGCTTCTCTAGAAAGTCAGGTTGACGGACTGAGTCAGCAGATCTTAGATCGGCTTCTGAGCGTCTAGAAATTAGAGATCGTCTGTATCTTTATAAGAATTACGTAGAAACGTGCTAAATCGAAAGTGAACGACATGGGAACGTTATTTCTCTTTGCTGTAGCAGCAGGTGCCGTAGGTGCCGAGACAGCTGAGGCGGCTGAGGCGCATGGATTTGCCCTCAATTTTAATTTGCTAGATACCAACTTGATCAATTTGGTCATCATTATTGGTGTTTTAGTGTACTTTGGCCGTGGTTTTTTGGGCAGCACTTTGGCTGAACGGCGATCGCGCATCGAATCTGAGATTCGTGATGCGGAACAGCGTAAGCAAGATGCAGCAGCAAACTTGGCTGGAGAGCAGCAAAAGCTGGCCCAGGCGCAAACTGAGGCAGCGCAGCTGCTGAAAGACGCGGAAGGCCGAGCTAAGATAGCCCATCAAGCTGTGCTCGATCAAGCAGAGAAAGATGTGGAGCGTCTGCGCACTGCTGCCGCTCAAGACACAACGTCCCAGCGCGATCGCATCGTAGCTGAGCTGCGCCAGCGAGTTGCTGAAATGGCAATGCAGCAAGCCGAGGAGAGGCTTCGGTCTGACTTAGACGACTCCACCAAGCAGCGCTTAGTGGATAAAAGTATCACAATGTTGGGAGGCTAGGCTATGTCAGCCATGACGTCTGAAATTGCGTCGCCATACGCGGCCGCATTGCTATCTATCGCTGAATCACAAAGCAAACTTATCCCGATTACGGAAGACGTACGCGGCCTGCGAGAGCTTTTGGGCAACTCGGAGGATCTGCGGGCTCTTTTGGCCAATCCGCTCCTCAAGAGCGATGTCAAGAAGGGCGTTCTAGGACGCATCGGCGAGGAATTAGAGCCTTACACGCGTAACTTCCTGATGTTGCTCGTAGATAAAGGTCGTATATCACTGCTAGACGACATCTGCGTTGAGTATCAATCTCTTGTGCGGGAGCGCAGCGGTACTGTCCTTGCCGAGGTAACTTCCGCCGTCCCTCTTTCCGGCGAGCAAGAACAGGCGATTCGACAGAAGGTGCTGAGCTTTGCAGAGGCTAACCAAGTCGAACTCGACGTGAAGACGGATCCGGATTTGATTGGTGGCGTCATCATCAAGGTGGGCTCCCAGGTGATCGATGCCAGCTTAAGAGGTCAGCTGCGACGAATTGGGCTGAAGCTCAGCTCAAAGTCCTAATTTATTTTTTCTGCTGCTCGCTTGTTGTCCGTCTACGATGGATTAAGTAGAGACCGAGCGCTGTTCGAGACTTAAATTGACGAAAGAAAATCAAGACAACATTACGTTAAGGAATGCCCTATGGTAAGCATTAAACCAGACGAAATCAGCAGCATTATTCAGCAGCAAATCGAGCAATACGATCAGGAGGTCAAGGTCTCGAACGTTGGAACGGTGCTCTCCATTGGTGATGGGATTGCCCGCGTATATGGCCTTGACCAAGCCATGGCGTCTGAACTGCTTGAATTTGAAGACGGCACCGTTGGCATCGCCCTCAACCTTGAGGAAGATAACGTCGGCGTGGTGCTGATGGGTAACGGTCGCAATATTCAGGAAGGCAGCTCCGTTACCGCGACGGGCCGCGTCGCGGACGTCCCTGTGGGAGATGCCATGGTGGGCCGCGTTGTGGATGCCTTAGGCCGTCCCATTGATGGCAAGGGCGACATTGACACTCAAGAGACTCGCCTGCTCGACTCGATGGCTCCTGGCATTATTGCCCGCAAGTCAGTGTACGAACCACTGCAGACCGGGATTACAGCTATCGACTCAATGATTCCTATCGGCCGCGGACAGCGGGAGCTGATTATTGGCGATCGCCAAACGGGTAAAACCTCCATCGCGGTGGACACCATCCTCAACCAAGCCTCTGAGGATGTGATCTGCGTCTACGTTGCCATAGGCCAAAAAGCCTCTACAGTTGCCCAGGTCATTACTGCTCTAGAAGAGCGAGGCGCGATGGCCTACACCATCGTTGTCGCGGCCAACGCCAGTGACCCTGCTGCACTACAGTACCTCGCGCCTTATACCGGCGCGACCATTGCTGAGTACTTCATGTACAAAGGCAAGGCAACGCTGGTGGTTTACGATGACCTGACCAAGCAAGCCCAAGCCTACCGTCAGATGTCGCTACTGCTGCGTCGTCCGCCCGGACGGGAAGCGTATCCTGGCGACGTCTTCTTCCTCCACTCCCGTTTACTGGAGCGGGCCGCTAAGCTAAGCGAAGCGTTAGGAGAGGGCAGCATGACCGCTCTACCTATCATTGAGACTCAGGCGGGTGACGTTTCGGCCTACATCCCCACCAACGTCATTTCCATTACAGATGGTCAGATCTTCCTATCGTCTGACTTGTTCAACTCGGGTCTGCGGCCTGCAGTTAACGCCGGTATTTCCGTATCTCGGGTGGGGTCTGCGGCGCAGACGAAGCTGATGAAGAAGGTGGCCGGTAAGCTAAAGCTAGAGCTGGCTCAGTTTGACGAGCTGCAGGCCTTTGCGCAATTTGCCTCCGACCTAGATAAGGCGACGCAAAATCAGATTTCTCGTGGTCTGCGCCTCCGGGAATTGCTGAAGCAGCCCCAGTATTCGCCGCTGTCCGTAGCGGAGCAGGCAATCATAATCTACGGCGGCATCAATGGCTACCTTGATGATCTTCCTGTCGATAAAGTGGCAGACTTTACGTCTGGGTTACGGGAGTACTTGAAAACGAATCGGACAGACTATCCTGAGCTGGTGGAAAAAGAGAACAAAGGGTTCTCCGATGCCATCGTCAACACCATGAAGGATGTGCTGAGTGAGTACAAGCAGGTCTTCAAGGCCTCGATGTAGTTGATATTGCGAGAGCGATCGCCGCGAATCCCCCTGGTGCGCGATCGCTTTCGCTAAGC
>JBARYO010000256.1:0-4212 GCA_049647905.1 Elainellaceae cyanobacterium
GCGGTCTGCTCAGTCTCAATGGACAGTCGCAGGGCCTGATCGAGGCTCTCCCGCTGCTCCGGCGTCAGGCGCTTGAGATAGGCGGCCAGGTCAGCGTTGACGGTGCCGTCCTTCAGGTATGTCTCGATTGAGTCAACCGTCACCGTCAGCTCAAGGGGACCGTAACGAGCCCGAATATCGTCAGCGGCTTGGACGGATGGCGTTCCGGCCAGTCCAATCGTTGCGATCGCTGCTCCAGTGACGATGCGCCTCGACATGATCTGAAGCGTATGCAGTATGGCATGCATGGGATTTAGGACGCCGCTCATAGCGCGTTCGGGACGATACTCAAAATTTACATCGTGACGAGCTTCAAATCAGAATCAATGCTGAGACAGTAAGACACCTGCAAAGACTATCACGATTGAATCCCGCAGCTGTATCGCCCAACAGGGTTTCGTTTGTCAGGCGTCCGAGCGTTCACTGTAAGTTTAGATGCCCTTGAACATGACAGACTCCTCCATCTCTTTGTCCGTGGGACGCTGCTCTGGTATAGCAGCATTGAGTCGCCGGACGCCAACTTGATTGAGGGCGATGCCGACAATAATGACGCTGCCACCGATGTATTGGGCCAACGTAGGGGCCTCACTCAGGATTAGGTAAGCTGCCAATACCCCCGCAATAGGGGTAAACGCCGTTGCCAAGGAGATCTCGCTTGCCGAGCTGAGCCGCAGGCCACTGAACCAAAACAGCTGCCCGCCAACAACAATCACGGCGCTATAGAGCAGCATCCAGCGCCACAGAAATTCAGAGGTCACATCCATAAAGTGGCTAGGGTCGAACAGGATGAGGGCAGCAACGAAAAAGAAGACCGTACCCGCCGCCATTCTAAAAATACTAAAAACCCCCAGGGGTATTTCGGCCAGGCTGACCTTGCTGATCAAGTTAGCGATCGCCTTAAACACCGCCGCAATCAGAGTCAGTAATTCACCGCGACCGATCTGCAGCCCCATACCCATAGAGACCATATCGCTACCCGGCGGCTGCAGCACCACCGTGAGCACCACTCCGACAAACGAGACAACCGCGCCAGCGACAACCCAGCCATTGACGCGCTCATGCAGCAGCAGCACCGACAAGGCTAGCACTAACGGCGTATCGACTTGCCCCACCAAGACCACATTGTTGACCGCCGTGATCGATAGCGCCGTGAAGATCAGCATCGGGACGATGGCCGCGCCCAAAATGGCGACGAGAGCCATCATGAACCACTGCTTTATCGTGATTTGCCGCAGGATCGGCGATCGCCACTGGTGCTGGTACAGCGGGATTAACAGCAGCAGTGCGCAGAGGTTGCCAACGAAAAGGACGTTGCAGAAAGAAATGGGATTATGCCCGTTAACTGTATTTTCTGCCCCTAACTCGGTGAGCCTGCGCGTAATGGCGTTAGCCGCTCCAAAAATAGCAATAGCAAGCATTAGATAGACGCGACCAGACGGGGAAGGAATCAATTTCATGGGCAATCTGCTTGTGTCGTAAGCACCGGGGAGGGGATTGAACGGATGGTCTCAGCAGCGGTCGGCGTTCTGTGAGCGCCGACCGCTGTTCTTCTCAAAATACCGTCTACTGCAGATTAATTGTTAATGTCCGCTAAGCATTTTCTGCGGCCACCTAACAGAAATTTCTTGTTATGGTGAAAGGCATACTAGTACAACGAAGATTGCCCATGTCAAGACGTCGCCAAATCGCCCTGCCCGTAGTCTCCACAGCGTTAGTTGCTCTCTCTGCAGCGTTTGGCGTCTGGTCTGCTACCGCCGAGACTACCACCGTCAAAATTACGCCCCTTGGCAGCCATGATGGGGAGTTCTGCGCTCGCGATCGCGCCCTTATCCTTGAAGATCCCAATGGCTTACGCATTCTCTACGATGCAGGGCGAACCGTAGCGGGACCGGATGATCCACGCCTTGGCGATATCGATGTTGTGCTGGTTAGCCATGTCCATGGCGACCATTTGGGCGATCGCCGCATTGAGGCTGTCAATCAGGGCACCTGCGCCTCTCCCCAAACCGATGTGCCCACCACGCCAAACTCCAACAGCGCTGAAATTGCCGTTGGCAAAGGGGCTAACATTATCGTGGGTAGTGAGATGGCAAAATTTTTGGCCAACAAGGTGACGGCCCTGGGCGGCGACCCGGAGTCCGTACAGCTGGTTCGCTTCGGCGCATCGCGCAACATTGATGATGTCTTTATTACGACCGTGCCCGCTGTCCATTCCAACGGACTGAGCGGTGAGTTCATTGAAGGCGACCTGGGGGAGAGCCTCAACGCCGCTGGCCTCACGGCTTATGTGGGGCCACCCACAGGTTATGTCATCACCTTCTCAAATGGCTTGGTGGTTTACCTCTCTGGGGATACCGGGGTGACGGCAGAACAGGAGACGGTGGTGCGCGACCAATACGGCACAGAGCTGGTCGTCATCAATATCGGCGACACCTTTACGACTGGCCCTGTCGAGGCTGCCCATGTTGTCGATAGGCTAATTCAGCCCAAATCCGTCATTGCCTCCCATGCTAACGAAGCGGCGACTGTCGGCGGCGAGGTGCAGCTCGATACGAAAACCGCCACCTTTATTGCGGCTACAGAGACACCGGTCTACATCCCCCTCAGCGGTAGAACGCTTTCGTTCGACGCCGACGGAAACTATGTGGGCGACAGCGAGTAGGGGCCAAATCTGGGGGAATCGCGACAGGGCTGCTCAGATCAAGTAGCCCTAAGCCTGGAGATGCTCAATTAGGCGATCGCCTACCCTGAGGGCATTGGCAATTACCGTCAATGCCGGACTCACGGCCCCACAGGAGGGGAAGAAGCTGCTGTCTACCACATAAAGGTTGTCAATCTCGTGGGTACGACAGTCGGTATTGAGCACTGATGTGGCCGGGTCGGTGCCCATACGGCAAGTGCCGCACTGGTGAGCTACTACCTGAATTGGGGTCTCCCCACGGGGGTGGACGCCGCTGCGCTGAAAGCCCTTTAGGGTTTTCTCTGCCACCTGCAGCGCCTCGATCCAGCGGTAAATTAGGCGATCGTGGGCTTCAGTATTGTTGGGCATAAACTCTAGCCGCAGCTTCCCTTTCTCTAATCGAACGCGATTCTTGGGGTCCGGCAGAACTTCAGTCTGCGCCCACCAGCCAATAGATCGGGTGGCGAGCTGCTTCAGCCCTGCCCCTGGCAATACCTTGGCTAAGACCGACAAAATCGGTGGTGACTCAGTAAAGATCACATCTTGCAGCAGCCCGCCCGTGTTGTAGATATGGCCCATGGGATAGTCATAATCATCTTGATCAGACGCTAGCCCTGACGAATCGCCCCAGTAAAAATCGTTGACGCTGACGCTGCGGAGAAACTTGACTGAATTGGCCTTACTCGTGAGCTGAACAATGTTGGTCATCAGCTGTTTCATCAAGTTACGGCCTACTTGATCTGAGCCATTGGCCAGCCCGTTGGGGTGCTTTTCGTTCGCTGAAGCCAGCAGCAGCGCCGCCGAGTTAATCGCCCCGCAAGCGAGCACCACAATATCGCCAATGTACAGAAATGTCTGGTCGCCAACCTCGGCCTGCACCCCTTTGATCACCTGACCAGAGGTGTTGGTATGTAGGCTAACCACCTTGGCTCCAGTAATCAGCGCTACGTTGTCGTATTTGAGGGCGGGGATCACGCCAAACACTTCGGCGTCACCTGTGGGGTCATCGTTTTGGCGGGTCAAGCTCAGGGGTAGAGCTGTGGGGTGAAGACCTTGGCCCGCGAGTGCTTCCACCATAGGCTGCACCAGCGGATTGTGGTCTACCGCTGGGAAGGGGTAGTCTGCGCTGTGAAGGGGTTCGGTAGGATCCGTGGCGGCAGTGCCATGCACCTGATACAGCTGCTCAGCAGCAGTGTAATAGGGCTCGAAGTCGGCGTAGCTCAGCGGCCATTCAGGAGAGGTGCCATCGTGGTGAGGCACCGCCTCAAAGTCACGCTCCCGTAGCCGCATTAGGGTGGCCCCGTAGATCTTAGTGTTCCCACCTACGGCGTAGTTGGTCTGAGGGTAGAAAGGCTCTCCAGTTTCGTCATACCACTGTTCCGGGGCATGGTAGCGCTCTTTTTTAAACAGGTCGACATCGGCGCGGTTCTGCTCGGTTAGCGGCATGGACTCCCCCCGCTCCAGAATCAAGATTCGCTTTCCTGTGGGGGCGA
>JBARYO010000257.1:0-5271 GCA_049647905.1 Elainellaceae cyanobacterium
GCCATAGGCCGGAGGTCTTGAGAAGGACAATGTCGAATTGTGACGTGGATAAGATACTTGGGATGGGCTGAGGCGATCTAAGATCTGCATGAAATCGGTGGCGATCGCCTGACAGTTTTGGGGCGTTAGTTTGGGCACATGGATGAAGAGGCCACATGTCCCCGACGTGTGACGGAGATAGTCTAAGACGTCATAATATAGGCGATTGCAGACGAATCGACCTGCGTCATGACTAATTTCAGTTGCCTTTAGCTCCTCTGTTAGGGTGGTCAGCGGCAATGGAGATTGGAGCGATTGTCCATCTTTAACTGCCGTTGATTCTAGCCCTAATTTGTGCCGGGGTTCACCCATGCCACAGCACACAACAACAGTAGGGGTGTACATTTCGATGGCCGCAATAGCTTGCTGGGATGCCTGCTCGAAATGGACTGGAAGTCGACGAAGGAACCGTAGCCTCGAAAGATGGGGATAGCTCGCTGCCACAACTTGCAACAGGTCATCAGACGCGTTGGAAGGTTGATCGGGTCGCCAAGTTTGAAACGACGTCAGGAGAATATCTGGAGTCATCGAGTGACGTGTGTATAAAGGTGGGCTGGGCAGAGAGAGCAGTGAGGTAGATCACGCTAGGCTTGAAGCCGACGCAAATTTGGGGCCAGGTTCAGCGGCGATCGCCAGCAGCCCCAAACCGCTGTTTGATAGATAGTGCCTAAGCAGTTGTACTCAACAGCCTATGGAGTTTTTGTGCAGATCTCCAGGTTAGGCATGGGAAATTTAACGCTTCTTTACCGTATAGTTGCGGTTGCTTACCTTGACTTTAACCTACAGTCTGTAGGGGTAGCCACGTAATAGTGCCACATGAGCCTATCGTCATAGCAATATATTTTGTTCGTCGTGAGTCGGGATGCACCACAGCGTACTTACATGGCAAGTGCTTGTACCCGTAGCGCGATGCCTCAACTGCTATCACATGATGAAACGGCAGGAGAGGGTTCAAAAGTGAAGTGCTCCCTGTCCATCCGGTGCTCACTCTGGGCTGCTGGGCACTTCTGAGGCAGGCAACACCACGCATTCCTGCGTCTGGCACTGCTTGGCAAACAGCTCATTCACATAGGGTTTTTGCCAAGCCACCGGAATTTCCAGCAGGTCGCGGGCACCGGTAAAGCCTTGACCAATAAACAGCAAGACGGCGATCGCATTCAAGGCCGCATGGGCACGCCGCCAGCGCTTTTGCTTGTCTTTGTAAATATCGGGCACTACGGCAACCGACAAAATCATCAGCAGAGCAGCCGTCACGCCAAAATAGTAGTGAGAGGTATACCATTCAAAACCCCGGCGAAATACCTCCGGCTGACAGCCCAAAATGATCAGCCCCATGCCAGTCAGAGTGGCAAAAATACCGCGCCAGTAGGCCGGCGTAGCCCGATAAAGCATCACCGCAGAGGCGATTGTGAGGACGATCATGAGTCCCACAAAGGTGGCACGCCCCGGTTCCTTCGCGAACGTCTCATTGACAATCATTTTGCTGATGATGGGCTCACTGATGCCCAAAATCGCAACACCGATGACCCCTGCGGCGAGCCAACGTCCAATGGACAAATGCTCTGAGCCCACAACGGGGGGAATTTTACTCTTCGCCTTGTTTTCGACAGTCAAGCGACGCTGCCGCGTCTGCCAGGCTAGAGCTGTGGCGATACCGATGAGGGGAAAGACAAACACCACAGACAGCATCGGGTGCAGAATCAGCGCAAAGTCGGCAATACTCACGATTTTCTCTGGATTGGGGTAGTTAGCGGGATGATTAGCAAAGTCAGTCTATGAAGAGCATCCTACATGCCTTGCTAACATACCGTAATTTGCCATACCAGAACTGAATTTTAGCTGAGAAGATCACCCCATGGGCAGGTGACAAAGCACAAAGACTTATCGAGTTCTGTGGGTGAACTACGCTGACCTCTCCACCAGCGTCGTGAGAAAGGGTAGCAGTAGCGTCACAAAGTAATACACCAGCGGACCGGTAAAAACGTAGCTGTCAGTCCGATCCAAGATGCCGCCGTGGCCAGGGATTAACGTACCTGAGTCTTTGACCCCCACATCTCGCTTCATCATCGACTCGGTCAAATCACCCAGCAGACTAGCAATACCAATCAGCAGACCTAAGGCCAGACCAGACAGCGGCCAGCCTATCCAGCCCAAATACCAGGTCCCGATCATGGCCACGGTGGCACAGGCCAACACGCCGCATACCGCACCTTCTACGGTCTTCTTGGGGCTGATATCCGACAGACGGGTGCGTCCAATAGCCTTGCCGAACACATACCCCCCAATATCCGCCGCCCAAATGCAGCCGAACGTAATTATGGTAATCGTCAGCCCCACGGGTAGCGCTTTGGGGTCAGTCCATACTGACCAGTCCGAAGGCCAGTAGCCTTTGAGGGAGAACGGTGTTTCAATGCCTAGGTTGCGAATGCGCACTAGATAGCTGGGTAAGTACCCACCATAGAACAGCCCCAGCACAGAGGCGGAAATATCGGCAATGGTGGCAAACTTAGGCTGAAACAAGAGGTAAAAGCAGATGAACGTGCCTGCTACGGGAAACACGGCATCGGCCAGAGCAGGCGAGATCATCGAAACGACCAGCAGCACCTGGCTGACCACCAGCGTCGTTTTGGCCGCTGGCGCAATTCCCTTCGCCTGCGCAAGCTGAAAGTATTCCGTCTGACCTAGATAGACCAGCACGCCTATCAACGCGGTAAAGTACCAACCGCCCAAGAGGATCGCGGTACCGGCAATTAGAATAGCAACCAGGCTGCTGATGAGGCGAGCAGTAGACATAGGATAATCACTAATGGACTCAGCTTTTGCGTTAAATCTAGTTTAAGGTGCTGCGGCATTTCCTAGAGCATAGCGCTGCTCCAGAAATTGAGCAGGATACTTGCCCAGTATCGGGGGTCAACCGCCTGCTTGGCTAGAAACCAGAGTCTTAAGCCGTTTGGACTATGTCGAAAGTTTTACAGCGGGCCGGGCGGCACGGCAACAAGTTCAGCATCCTGCCATCCTCGAACAGAGTTGACAACAAAGATGCGATCGCATTCTGCTAACTCCTGATGGGTGATGATGCGCTCTTGCAATGCCCCTTTGTTGAGCAAGTGAGCCCGAAAGGTTCCTGGTAAGAGACCACAGGACAACGGGGGCGTATAGCGCTGCCCGCCTAGTTCTACGACAATATTACCTAAGGTAGACTCGGTCACATGCCCGTTTTCGTTCCATAAAACAACGTCCTCTATAGCATCAGGGCTATTTTGGCGAGCGATGTCATACACCTGACGATGGGTGGTTTTGTGTTGTAAGAAAATATCTGACGAACTGACGGGAGTCTGGGCGAGGCAGATCATCAAGGGGTTTGACGGAGATAGGGCGATCGCTTCACCGCTGATGTGACCGTCAGCGGATAGCAGCAGCCGCACCTTCTGAGGTTCGCCTATCTCCTGAGCCGAAACTATGGTTTCAAGCCACCGCCGTATCGTCTGACGTGGGTAAGGAAAGCCAAAATAAACCGCAGACTGACGCAGCCGCTCCAAATGGCGCTCTAGCAAAAAGTAGCCCTCCTCCGGGGTCCAGCGCAGACTCTCCAATAGAGAAAACCTGGGCCGGTAATGGTGGAGCACCTGCGCCTTGGCACAGCATTCGGCGTACTCGTCATGATCTTGGGAATCCCACACAATGCCCCCTCCGACCCCATACTCCGCCAGCTTTCGCCGCCGGTCCATCAGCACTGTACGAATCGCTACATTGAATTGCGATCGCCCATCGGGCCGCATAAAGCCAATGGTGCCCGTATAAATGTGCCGGGGCGTGGTTTCGAGCTGGGCAATGATTGCCGTTGTGCTGGCTTTGGGGGCTCCCGTGATTGATGCAGGGGGGAACAGGCTGCGAAACACCGATGCCGTCGATGCGGACGTGCGGCCTTGAACCGTGGAGGTCATATGCCACACCGTTGGGTAGCGCTCTAGCTCGAAGAGTGACGGCACTGAAATGCTGCCGATGTCGGCCACGCGTCCTAAGTCATGGCGCACCATATCCACGATCATGGCGTTCTCGGCCTGATTTTTCTCAGAAGCCCGGAGCCATGCCCCCTGCTGCTCATCCTGTCGCAGCGTGATGCCCCGTGGTGCCGTTCCCTTCATGGGGCGGGAGATGACGCAATCCCCGTCGTGGGAGAAGAATAGCTCTGGTGAGGCGCAAGCGATGACCCAGTCTCCAATGTCCACAAAGGCTCCGTAGTCTGCCGCTTGGGCTTGGGTCATTTGCAAGAATAGTCCCCAGGGATCGTCGGGCATTGCCGCTCTGAGGCGAAACGAAAAATTGACCTGATAGGTGTTTCCCTGGGCAATCTGGGTTTTGATGTCGGCGATCGCCTGCTGGTAGTCGGCTTCAGAGATAGAGGGCCGCCACTGCAGCGCTGAGAACTGGGGCGCGTCTGGCAGCGATACCACCGATGGGTGCCCATAAATGCCAAACCACAGCAGTGGAAAATCGCCGCTGCCGGCTTGGTTCCTCTGCCAAGTTGATGGGTGGGTCTTCAGAGTGGGATCGCATCCTGACGCCGCTTCATAGGCCACGAAGCCAGCCGCATACTTGCCGCGATCGACCTGGCGCTGTACGGCATCAAGGGCCGAGGCTATGGCGCTGGGGTGATTGGCCGTAACTACCGCTGTCGGCTGGGAAAACCGAAGCCACTGTCGCTGCAGGGCATCGTAGATGACGATCATAGTGATAACGGGTTCGGCTCTGATGGCTGATGTGCTGGTGGAGACTGGTTTACTATGGGAGCACGCTATTCTCAAGCGGTGAGCCAAAGTAGTCTCGGCTTCATTAAATTAACGTTAGCTGTTCAGCAGTTTGCCGCAGGGTTCTCTACAATTTGGACAGCTGTTCTGCGGAGTCTTCCTGTTGATGGCTGCTCGCCTAGCCCAATACGCGATTGATTTGTCGAATGGATGATCTTGAACGATGGTATCGAGTCCTTGACCTAGAGCCTGGTGCGTCTATGGATGACGTCAATCAGTCCTACAAAGATCTCGTCTTCATCTGGCATCCCGATCGCATTCCCAAAGATAACACCCGTCTGCAGCAAAAAGCGCAGGAAAAACTCAAGCAGCTGAATCAAGCTCGCGATCGCCTGCGTACCCTACGCCGAAATGGCTCTGGCACATCGACAGACTCAACCACCAAGCGCACGACGCGATCTACCGCCTCGAAATCATCCTCAGC
>JBARYO010000258.1:0-6639 GCA_049647905.1 Elainellaceae cyanobacterium
TGTCAGTACCCAAGCGCTGCTGCCCAACCTGATGTCGTCTTTAGAAGATGCCGTTGGCGATCCGCGACAGCTGCGGCGATCGCTGACCCAAGTAGACTGGCGATCGCTGCGGCAAAAGGCCCAAACCCAGCTAGAGGCATCAGACACCCAGGTTGAGCAGGCCACCCGCCAGATCCAGACAGCCTTGATAGACGTCCTCAAACCGCCCAGACGCTGGGCTTTGCGGCGAACGGCTGACGTGAGCAACTTTTGGGAGAACGTGAGCGATTATCTGACCCACAGCAGCCCCGACCAGCTCTCACCAGAGGCCATCGGCCAAAATTTGGAATGGCTATGGCGCATGTCTAACCGAGGGATAGATGCCCTGGGGGGGATCTCAATCGAGACAATCGAGGCCGTCCAGTCCTTCGATTGGGCTGCACTCAGGGCCAGATTGTCTCAGCGTAAGGATTTGACCGCTGAGCAGGCGGAGGCCATTTGGGCGGCAGTAGACCGATTCGTGCAGCAGCTGTTGCATCAGGCAGACAAAGCCCGTCAGCAGGCCCAGGCATCCTTAGAATCCTGGTTTAGCTCGGTGAAGACGGTGCTGCAGGATCCAGACCATCTTGCTTTTGATCCAGACGGCCTGAAGCGAGCGCTGCGGGAGATGATTCCGGAGTCGTCTGGTATCTTGTCAGTACTTCAGTCTTCTATGTCCGCAACGTCGGCGCTCCAGCCCCTAAAGCTGTTGAATGCCTCTGAGGGCATCGCGGCGGCGATCGCCCAGTTTAGCCAAGATGTCTTTAGTCAGGTTCTAAAAGCGCAGGGTGTGCCAGATGTGCTGCTGGCTCAGACTGCAGATCTCAAAGGCTGGATCCAAGACCGCGTAGCCGGGGTAGAGAACGACATTCGCGAGCGGCAAGCGGCCCTGCAGCAGGCCACGCTACAGCAGCTCAATGATGCCCGTAAGGCGTTAGCGGCAGCCGCCTGGTGGCTATTTGCGATCGCAGTGACGTCGGCGACAACGTCGGTGGTAGCCGGACTTTTAGCTGTCATGGGATTTGGCAGCATTTTTGTGCGGTTGAGCGAGGTGCTCCACGGAGTAGGACTAGGGGCATAACTCTAGCCAACTCCACTCCGGCAACTGTCACCTAAACCTCTAGCCCCAGCGTAGTTTTCGCTATCGTCGAAGTAGCGATAAGGGGGTTTTGACATAGCCTGTCGCCTCGGTCTAGCGGGCATATCCCAACGGCTCTGGGGTAACCACTCTGACGTAACTATCGGTTACTCAAGTGGCCTAACCCCTACTGGTGCTCCCCTGCCGGGGTATTGCACAGTGAAAGAATAAAGAGGCACACTTGAGATAAGCCCCCGTCCTGTTGTCCCCTACGTATCCATTGTGTTGTGAGGAGCGCTACTGTGCTGGATCTACGTCGCTTCTACAGAGCCTGTAACCCGACAAGAACGCTGAAGGTTGAAGATCCAGAGGATCGAAAATATTACATTGATTTTTCCCCCGTGCGGGGCAGCGATTTGATCCGCGAACTGCGGCGCATGATCACGGTGTTGGCGACAGACGAGCCTACCTGTCAGCTGTTCACGGGCCACATTGGCTGCGGTAAATCTACGGAACTGCTGCGGCTGAAAGCGGAGCTGGAGGCGGAAGGCTTTCATACCGTCTATTTTGAGTCCAGCCGCGATCTCGACTTAGCTGATATTGACGTGACGGATATTCTGCTGGCGATCGCTCAGCGGGTGAGCGGCAGTCTGGAGTCCATCGGCATTCACCTGCGTCCCAGATACTTTGCCAATCTATTTAACGAAATCTCCGACTTTCTCAAGACGCCGGTCAATTTAGACGTTGAAGCCGAGCTGTCGTTGGGCATCGGCAAAATTACAGCCCAAACTCGGGAGAGCCCCCGGCTACGCGATCGCCTGCGGCAGTACTTAGAGCCTCGCACCAGCAGCATCCTGGAAGCCATCAACGGCGAGCTGTTTGGGCGAGCAAACCAGGCGCTCAAACAGCGGGGTAAGCGCGGCCTTGTGGTGATTGTGGACAACCTCGACCGGGTAGATAGCTCCCTCAAACCATCGGGGCGATCGCAGCCAGAATACCTGTTTGTGGATCGGGGAGATCAGCTCAAGCAGCTTAACTGTCACGTGGTCTACACCATCCCCCTAGTGCTTGTCTTTTCCAATGAATTGGGCCGCCTGATCAATCGGTTCGGCGTCGATCCAAAAGTGCTGCCCATGGTGCCTGTGCAGCTACCGGGTGGTGAACCCTGCGAGCCGGGGCTAGCGCTACTGCGGCAAATGGTGCTGGCGCGGGCTTTCCCGGATGCGTCACCCCAAGATCGACTGGCCCTAATTCCTCAGGTTTTTGACGATATCCATACCCTAGATCGACTGTGCCGCATCAGCGGTGGCCATGTGCGCAACTTACTGGTGCTGCTCAACCGCTGCTTGCAGCAGGAAGACCCGCCCATTTCTCGCGACTGCTTAGAGAACATCATTGCCCAGCGCCGCAACGAGCTCAGCTTGTCCATTACTGGAGATGAATGGCCGCTGTTGAAAAAAATTATGCAGCAGCAGCAGGATGTGCGAGGGGAAGAGGCCTACAAGCTGCTGCTGCGCAGTCTGTTTGTGTTTGAATACCGCCACGATGGTCAGCTGTGGAACGACATCAACCCTATTCTGGCTGAAACCCCAGAGGTGCAGGCATGGTTAACCTCCAATACGTAGCCGAAGCTGACCGCCACAACTGGCACGCTGTCAGCAAGATTGTGCGCGTGATTGATCTGGTGCCCGAGGAGTTTTCTTTGGTGCTGGCTCACTGTAACTATGCCGAGCTACAGCACACCATGCTGGACTGGATCTTGAAATCCTGCCCGGTACCCATTGATATCATTCATCTCAAGTCCTCTGACCGGACGATACTGCAAGCGATTCAGCAGTGGATCACAGGGCCGCGAGACCGGCAACCTGCGGACGACCAGCAGGACGCCCCCCATCAGGCCCTGATGATCACCGGCCTGGAGTCGGTGACGCAGCTGGATGCCCTACTGAAAGCCGCCAACCAGGTGAGAGACGAATTTCGCAAATCCTGCCCATTTCCGCTGATTCTCTGGGTCAACGATCACGTCCTACGGCAGATGATTCGCCTTGCCCCCGACTTTCAAAGCTGGGCCACCACCATCGATTTTCAGCCAGCCACCACTCAGCTGCTCAATGCCCTCACCTGCGGGGAGCAGCAGCTGTTTGACCGCGTGCTAGAGGCGGGAGTGGGCCGATTTTTGAATAACACCGCTATCTTCGGCAGTCGATATCAAGCTGAATTGATGGCAGCATTGCGGGACTTGACGCGGCGTCAAGTGGACCCCGATCCGGCCCTAGAGGCCAGCCTGGAATTTCTGCTGGGGCGAGAAGCGTATGCCACGAACGATCTGAAAGTAGCCGAGGAGCGCTACAGCCGTAGTTTGGCGTTCTGGCAGGAGACCCAGGACTGGCAGCGCCAAGGGTGCTTATTGTATAGCTTAGGACTGCTGTGGCGCACTTGGGCAGAGCATAACCGAATTGAGCACCACCAAGCCTGTCAAAAGGCCCAGACCTACTTTCAGCGGTGCATCGAGACCTTTGAGTCTGTCCAATACTCAGACTGCACCGCCAAATTTATCAATGCCTTGGGAGAGGTATTGCAGCGATTAGAGCGGTGGGATGTTCTAGAGCAGGTGGCCCGACGCGCCCTAGAGCTGCATCGCCAGTATCCCGATCCCTTTCGGTTGGCAAGGGCCTATGGGTTTTTGAGTGAAGTGGCTTTAGCCCACGAAGACTGGCAGGAGGCGAAAAATCTTTCAGAAGTGGCGATCGCCACCTTACAGAAGGCGCTGGTGCCCGTCGAGGGGCAGATTGAGCAGCTAACCCAGGCCGAAACAGAGGCGCAAACCGCAGACCAAGACTGGGAGCGGGCCTTTCACCAAGGGTGGTATCTGTTGGCCAATGCGCAAGCTTGCCTGGCGCTACAGGAGTTTCCGTCTGCCATTGACAGCCTGGAAAAAGCGCGGCGTGACACCAACCCTCAGTACGACCCCGAACTGTACATTCGCATCCTCAACCAGCTGCAGCGGGTGTATTTTCAGCAAAAAAAGTACTTGCAGGCGTTTAAGGTCCGTCAAACTCGTCGCGCCATTGAGTACCAGTTTGGCTTTCGGGCTTTTTTGGGGGCGACGCGGCTGCAGCCCAAGCAAACCATCACCAACCCGGCGATCGCTCATCCCTCGGAGCAGGTTGGCCTCCACGAGCTAGCGGCCTCCGGGCGTCAGGCTGACATCGACCGTCTTGTGGCCCGCTTGAGCCGCACCGATAACCGCCTCACGGTGCTCTATGGCCAATCTGGCGTTGGGAAAAGCTCTATTCTCGTCGCTGGGCTGATCCCAACGCTGAAGCAGACCATCATTCGATCTCGGGAAACGCTACCTGTGTTGCAGCAGGTCTATACAAACTGGTTAGACAACCTCCATGAAGCCTTGCTACAGGCCCTCGGTGAGCGGCGCATTCCCCTAGAAGCGTCAGCCTATGTCAGCAGTCTGGAGCAAATCGAGCTTAATGACGAGCGCAATTTAACCACGGTCATTATTTTTGACCAGTTTGAGGAATTTTACTCCGCCTGTAAAAGTCCCCATCAGCGGCGGGAATTTTACGTGTTTCTCAAGCGATGTCTCAATATTCCCTATGTCAAGGTGATTATCTCGCTGCGAGAAGACTACCTCCACTACTTGCTGGAGATTACGCGCTTTACCACGCTAGATGTAATCAACAACAATATCTTGGACCAGCAGATTCTCTATTACATCGGCAACTTCTCCCGGCAAGAGGCCAAGTCGGTGATTTACCGACTGACGGAGCGGACTCCGTTTTCCCTAGAACCCGATTTAATCATGGCCCTCGTGGACGATCTGGCCTTGGAATTGAATCAAGTGAGCCCCATTGAACTACAGATTGTGGGCGCGCAGATGCAGGTGGAGGGCATCACGACGCTGAAGGCGTACCAAGAGCGGGGCCCAAAAATGGCGCTGGTTAGACGGTACGTCGACGCGGCAGCGGAAAATTGTGGCCCCGAGAACCAGCAGTTGGCCAAGCAGATTCTCTACTTTCTCACAGAAGAACAGGGCACTCGGCCCCTCAAAACCCGCACCGAGCTGGCGGAAGAAGCCGATGTGGATCGCGACCAGCTTGCGCCCGTGCTGTATATTTTGGTGGGCGCTGGCCTGGTGTTTGAGCTACCCAGCGCTTCTATCCGCTACTACCAGCTGGTGCACGATTATTTGGTTCCTTTTATTCGTCAAGAGCAGACCCCCGAGCTACTGGCAGAATTGAAGCAAACCAAGGCACAGCTGAAGCAAACCCTATGCCAGGAAAAGCAAGAGCGCAAGCGAGCCGAGATGGCGGAAATCAAGGTGCTCAATGCTTTGTCGCAGGCGCTGCTGCTGTCTCACGACCAGCTTGGTGCATTGCTATCTAGCGTCAAAGCCGCGCATAAGCTGTGCCAGGTCTCTGCCCCTAACGATATTCAAAGCCAAACCCGAGAGCGCCTGTGGCAGATCCTCAACCAGATTCGCGAGGTTAATCGCTTCTCAGGGCATCGGGCTACGGTGTTTGATGTTGAGTTTAGCCCTGATGGTCAGTTCCTTGCCTCGGCCAGCGCCGACCATACCGTACGGCTCTGGACGGTCGAGGGGACGCTCGTGACGACCTGTACCGGGCATCGAGACCAGGTTCATATGGTGAAGTTCAGCCCTGACGACACCCTTTTGGCATCGGCGAGCGCTGACAGAACGGTGCGGCTGTGGCGGCGGGATGGTGTTCCGGTCCGTACCCTCAAAGGGCATCGCGATCGCGTCTTTAGCCTTTGCTTCAGCCCTGATGGCCAAACTCTAGCCTCTGCCGGAGAAGACGGGGCCATTCGTCTATGGACCCGTCGGGGCGATGCCCTCAGCACGTTTCGCCGTGGGGTTGCCATCTACAATATTTGCTTTAGCCCTGACGGGACTACCCTCGCCACCGCCTGCGATGGCGGTAAGATTCGCCTGTGGCACCTCAATGGTACGCTGCTAGCCGAAATGCGCGGCCATGAGGGGCGTGTGTTCAGCGTGGCCTACAGCGCAGATGGTCAGATACTGGTATCTGTCGGAGAAGATGGTGCGGTCAAGCGCTGGGGACCTGACGGCACTCTCATGGACACGCTGCATCAGCATGGCAATGCAGGCTACGGCGTCTGCTATAGCCCAGACAATCAGATCATTGCGTTGACAGGTCTAGATCCAGCGGTGCGGTTGTGCAATACCGCTGGGCAAACCATGACTCAGCTCCATGGGCACAGCAGCTCAGTGTATGGACTCAGCTTTAGCCCCGATGGACGGCTGCTGGCAACCGCCGGAGATGATAGGACAGTTCGGCTGTGGCAGCTTGAGGGGCTGGGTCTCTATGTGAATGAGGGCCACCGTCAGCGGATACTGGACGCTAGCCTCAGCCACGATGATCACCTCGCCACTGCGGGAGAGGACGGCACCGTCAAGCTGTGGCAGCTCAACGGTCAGCTCATTCGGACTTTTCATGGCCACCAGGCTCTGGTGCGCAGCGTCAGCATTAGCCCTGATGGTACCC
>JBARYO010000259.1:0-1619 GCA_049647905.1 Elainellaceae cyanobacterium
ACTCTAAATGTTATCTATCACATGAGGAACAGACGTCTTGAGGGGCAGACATGCCCCCTCACTGCATAATCTTAGCGGCTCTAACTACGCCTCTTACCCAATGGAATGGTCGGCTTTCCGCACTGGCCTATCCCATTTGATCCCCAGGGAGCATCCCAGTTTGGATATGAGTAGAAATACTCAGAAGGTTATAGAAGACTAGAGATGGGAAAATAGGGGCATCCTGGTCATGGAGTGATTGAAATGGAAAACCTATCGCCTAAGGCACAAGCGCAACTGCAGGAGCACTTAGAGGCAGCAGCTCGCATACTATACGCTCACACCGAGCCGGAGAAGCTCCAAGACTTTGAGAGCATCGAATGGGAAGTGAGATCGCAACTGTTGCAGGAGGTTGCCCCCCGTATCGGAGAATTTTTTTCTCAGCAGGAGGGCAATACAGGGGTGGTAAACAACGGCAAGTGAATAGCACGTTAGGTCAGGTGAGCCTAAGCCAAAAGCAAGGAAAGCGATTAGGCCTCAAAGCCAAGCGTCAGCTTAGCCCAGCGCTAGAGAAGTGCTGCCTGCGTTTGTGCGCTCAAGGCTCGTTCGAGCAGGCTGAGCAGAACGTGAAAACTTTGATGGGTCTGAAGGTAGGCCATAGTAGCTTGCATCGTTTGATGGAGAAGGCGGACATACCAGCACGCCAAGGGACTCGCCCTGCCGAAGCGGTCAGTATTGACGGGGGAAAGGTACGGGTACGCAGTGAGGAAACAGGCCGAGGGGAATGGCGTGATTACAAGGCAGTGCGCTTGCATGAGGAGGGATGTGCTGCCTTTTTCCAATCACCAGAAGACCTGCAGCAATGGAGCGAGGCACAGCCCCTCAGTCCAATCTTGACCTGCTTGGGGGATGGGCACGATGGGGTGTGGAAGGTGGCTGACACCTTTGGTGGACCACAGGTGTGCCTGCAGCGGCAGGTGCTGGACTGGTATCACTTGGCCGAAAACCTATACAAGGTCCATGGTTCACGCAAACGCTTGAAGCGAGTCAAAGCGCTGCTCTGGCTAGGGCAGGTCGGTTTCGCCCACGCTGAGTTTGATGGGTTAAAGCATCCCCAAGCGAAGCGATTTCAGAATTATCTCATCAAGCATCGTCACCGAATTCCCAACTACGCGCAATACCAGCGGTTGGGGTTGCCTATCGGGTCAGGGGCAGTTGAATCGACCATCAAGCAGATTGCGGCCCGTATCAAAATTACTGGAGCGCTCTGGAAACGGGAGAATGTCCCTCGAATCCTCAGGCTTCGATGCGCCTACCTCAACAATGACCCATGCCTAAGTATTTCTGCTTAGTTCCAAACTGGGATGCTCCCAATTGAAATTTTCTTAGCTGGACTGCAAAGTGTCGGATCTTGGTGGGGTTTTTTGAGCTATGCAGCAATTGCCGGCATTGTGGTCTGGGTAGGGCTGTACACCAATAGTAGTTTTCTTCTAACGGCTTCTATGCTGATTGCCCCATTTGCTGGGCCAGCCATGAATGTGGCGATCGCGACAGCCCGAGGAGATACAGCTTTGCTTTGGCGCAGTCTACTACGCTATTTCTCTGCATTAGCCGTTTGCATTGTGACGTCAGCGTTGCTC
>JBARYO010000260.1:0-2297 GCA_049647905.1 Elainellaceae cyanobacterium
TCATAGATACCCTATCGCCCTATAGCGTTCTCCTCGAAAATCAGCAATTCAAGTCCCTGCACCCCTGCTACCGGGGGAAACCGCCAATTTTTGTCAGATTATAGCCTTATCTTACAAACAACAAAGAGCCGAGTCCGAATTGTTCTCTCCAGGTTTTAGACAAACCGCATATCATATAATGTCATCTTTAGCCTGGCGTTTATACTGTCCAACCGCGCCAAATAACTTCTATGCTGCCTCCATCGAAACTGATGCTGTGGAAAAACAGACTTTGGCAACCCACCGGGTGGCTCCTGCTGGGAATAGCCATTGTGCTTACCATTACCCTGCCCACGCAATCTCGTTCAATAGAACACCCCCAACCTGCCCGGGTCGGCGTCGTTGCGCCAGTCACGGTAGAGCAGTTTGACTGGCGCTATCAGCGGGGAGGAAGCGCTAAGCAGTCGACTCCCCAGCCTCAGCTCGTAGCAGCAACGACGAGCTACAATCCTCCAGAAGCGATTGTTCCAGCCGACCCCAGCAATTACGGGCCGCGCTATCAAACCGACGTCCATGGACAGCCCGCGCTATATCCCCTAATTGTGGTGATTCACGAAACCGTCGGGTCGGCGGACAGCGCCATCAATCTGTTTCAGGCCTATCACGCCAGAGACGAAGACCAAGTCAGCTACCACAGCCTAATTCGTCGGGACGGTACCGTTGTTCATTTAGTCCATCCCCAAATGCGGGCCTTCGGCGCAGGTAATTCTATCTTCGATGGACCAGACGGTCCCGAGGCCGTTCAGACGAATCCAAACTTTCCAGCATCGGTGAACAATTTCGCTTACCATACATCCCTTGAAACACCGGGAGACGGTCGGGGGAATCAGGCTCGCCACAGCGGCTACACCGATGCCCAGTACCGCTCCTTAGCCTGGCTCATTGCTCAGCTTCCCGTCCCCCAAGAACGCATTACCACCCATCGCCTTGTGGATCGCTCAGGCCGCAAGCAAGATCCGCGCAGCTTTGATGCCCAGCGCTTGTTGACGCTGCTGGAGTTAGGATAAAGCTACGGGCCAGCTTCGTGCTTACATTCGTGCGCAACATGATTGGACGATCGTTCCAAACGCGAGTGCTCCATTATCCTTTGTCTACGCCCCCTTGTTGTCTACTCAAGCGTCACGTGAACACTTCCCCCCCCGCCTCCGGTGAGGCAGCCCCTGTCAACACATCCGTCGATCTAAACACGCTATTTCCCTTTCAACTGGATGACTTTCAGCTGCAAGCGATCGCGGCATTAGATGCAGGAAAGTCTGTTGTGGTGTGCGCCCCCACTGGCTCGGGGAAGACATTGGTGGGAGAATATGCCATTTACCGCGCCCTAGCTCGCCGCCGCCGAGTCTTCTACACCACGCCCCTTAAGGCGCTGTCCAACCAAAAACTGCGAGACTTCAGAAAACTATTTGGCGCAGAAAACGTCGGCCTCCTGACCGGGGATATGTCGGTGAATCGGGACGCCTATGTGGTGGTTATGACCACCGAAGTGTTCCGCAACATGCTGTATGGCACCGCTATTGGCCAAGTGGGCACCTCCCTTCACGCAGTGGAAACCGTTGTGCTGGACGAGTGCCACTACATGAACGATCGGCAGCGGGGCACGGTGTGGGAAGAGTCTATTATCTATGCGCCGCCTGAAATACAGCTGGTGGGCCTCTCTGCCACCGTTGCCAACAGCGGGCAGCTCACGGACTGGATCTCCCAAGTCCACGGCCCTACCGAACTGATCTACTCAGACTACCGCCCCGTACCGCTAGAATACTCCCACTGCAATAGCAAAGGGCTCTTTCCGCTGCTAAACGAAAAGGGCACGGGCCTCAACCCCCGCCTGCGGCAGCGCCGCAAGCAGCGGGAGAAGCAACCAACGCCCTCCATTGCGTTTGTGGTTGGTCAGCTGATTCAGCGGCAGATGCTGCCCGCCATCTACTTTATTTTTAGTCGCCGGGGGTGCGATAAGGCTGTCGCCAGCATGGCGGATCAGACCCTGGTGTCGCCAGATGAGGCGGCGTCCCTGCGGCGGCAAGTGGCAGAGTTTTTACAAGAAAACCCCGACGTTACGGGGCGTGAGGCCGAGCTTGATGCCTTGTGCCGAGGCATTGCGGCCCACCATGCTGGGGTGTTGCCAGCCTGGAAGGGGCTGGTGGAAAAGCTATTTCAGCAGGGGCTGATCAAGGTTGTCTTTGCCACGGAGACTCTGGCCGCAGGCATCAACATGCCCGCCCGCAGTACCGTGATCTCAAGTCTGTCGAAACGAACAGACC
>JBARYO010000261.1:0-2537 GCA_049647905.1 Elainellaceae cyanobacterium
AATACTGGGGCATTGACCGCGGAAAGGGCTGGGTCTTTTGTTCTTCTGAGGGGCATATTGCTCACAAGCACCGCTGGACCCGCATCACTCGCCACATCAAGGTCAGGACTACCAAGTCCCCCTACGATGGTGACTGGCTCTACTGGGCTTCTCGTCGAGGAGCCTACCCTGGAACCTCACCCAAACTGGCGCAGCTTCTCAAGCTTCAGGCTGGTTGCTGTGCCTACTGTGAACTTGTCTTCGCCTGGAACTGCCAGATTGAGATTCATCACTCTAACGGCAATCATCAGGATAACAATCCCGATAATCTCAAGGCGCTACACCGTCACTGCCACGACCAGGTACATGGTGTAGCACATCAGTCAACTAACTGTATCTGTGACAAAGACTCACCTGTTGAGGAGCCGTGTGAGGTGAAAGTCTCACGCACGGTTTTGCAGCCGAGCGGAGGAGGTGACTCCTTCGCTTAGGTGACAGCTGCGTGTTGTGTCATCAACACGTGGCTCCGCCCGGACCGAATTCTTGGGAGCCTAAGCCATGGGGACCACGGCTATAGCAAAAGAGAATAGTACATCTTTGCGGTTGGGGCAAGGGGAATTTTGGAATAGCAATAGGCTAGATTGATATCAGTGCTATCATTTCGGGGAATGGCTTGTCTTTAGCGAGTCTTTGGTAGAAGACGTTTTTGGCTAATTATGGCTAACCTAATCGTCCGCAATATCGACATCGCGATCGTTGCAGCGCTCAAGCAGCGGGCTAGTCGCCATGGCCTCAGCGCGGAGGCCGAACACCGCAAAATTTTAGAGCAAGTTCTGCTGCAGCCGCCCCAAAAATCATTTGCTGAGGTTCTCAAGCAGATTCCTGATGCTGGTGAGGACGCCGACTTTGAACGGGCGCGAGAGGATACGGCCCGAGATGTGTTTACTTGATACGAACGTTATCAGCGAGCTGCGCAAGCAGGACAGGGCTAACCCTGGCGTTCAGCAATTCTTTCGAGAGGCTATCGAGCAGGGTACTCGCTTTTACATCAGCGCAAAGAAGGTCGCGGCCTTTTTTAGAAAATCTCGCTCCATCTGAACCCGCTTGAGCTCTCGCCGTAAGGTATTGAGCTTTTCCCGTTTAATAGAAGTTAACGGGCCTTGAGAAGACTGCTGGCAATCGATCTTTGATTGCTTGACCCAGTTACGCAGGGCGCTCTCGGTCAGCCCCATCTCCTTGGCGACTCGGCTGATGGGTTTGTCTGATTCTTCAACAATGTGGACGGCTTCCGCTTTCTGCTCGGCTGTAAATTTTCTGCGTGGCTTCTGACTCATATGAACATTCTCCTTGTTGATCCTCTCTTCTGGAGTGTCCACTTTTGCGGGACAAGGTCAGTATTGGGTTTGAGCGGGAAACCTTCAGTGAGAAACGAGACGTAAATGCCATGCACCAACCGTAAATCACCATGAAAGCCATTCTCTATGACGCTTTCTCCACCCCACCCAAACTCACCATCGTCCCCGACCCAGCCCCAGAACCCCACGGCGTCGTCATCCAGGTCAACGCAACCGGCGTCTGCCGCAGTGACTGGCACGGCTGGGTTGGCCACGACCCAGCCATCACCCTTCCCCACATCCCCGGCCACGAACTAGCAGGTATCATCGTCGCCACAGGCAACGCCGTCCAAAAACACACCGTTGGCGATCGCGTCACCGTCCCCTTCGTCGGGGGCTGCGGCACCTGCCCTCAATGTAATGCAGGCCATCAGCAAGTCTGTGAAAATCAGTTTCAGCCCGGCTTCACCCATTGGGGCTCCTTCGCAGAATACGTCTCCATCCACTACGCCGACGTCAACCTCGTAGCGCTGCCAGATACTCTCGACTTTGCCACAGCCGCCAGCCTCGGATGCCGCTTCGCCACCTCATTTCGGGCCGTGGTTGACCAAGGCAAAACCGCCCCAGGGCAGTGGGTGGCGGTTCACGGCTGCGGCGGTGTGGGTCTCTCCGCCATCATGATTGCCAATGCCATCGGCGCGACTGTCATCGCCATCGATATTGCAGATGAAAAGCTTTCATTGGCCTCAGCCCTGGGTGCCGCTGCCACCATCAATGCTAGAGCCGTTGCCGACGTTGCAGAAGCGGTCATTGAGATCACTCAAGGCGGTGCCCATGTGTCCCTAGATGCCCTAGGTCACCCTGAAACCTGCTACAACTCCATCTTGAATCTGCGCAGGCGCGGGAAACACATCCAAGTTGGGCTTATGCTGGCCGACAACAGCGCCCCGCCCGTTCCCATGGGCAAGGTCATTTCCCACGAGCTTGAAATCTTGGGTAGCCACGGTATGCAGGCCCATCGCTATGACGCCATGCTGGCCATGATTCACGCTGGCAAGCTCAAGCCAGAAAAGCTGATTGGCAAAACCATAAGCCTAGAAGACTCGATAGAGGCGTTAATGGGTATGGACAAATTCGAGGCGGTTGGCGTGACGGTGGTGACCAAATTTTGACTGCCCTCTAAATCCTGGAAGTGGGAACCGCTTCAAAAAATCGATGGGCAAC
>JBARYO010000262.1:0-1557 GCA_049647905.1 Elainellaceae cyanobacterium
GGCGTGATTCGCTCTCTGACCAAGCGACTAGCGAAGTTTGCAGCTGCGCTGACAGTCGATGTAGTGCATCTGCTAGGTTATCAAGCTCTCGTAATCTAAAGGTTGGACGTGCCCAATTGCCCCCCTGCAAGAGTGTCTTGGTTGCTTCTGTCAGCATACTGATCGGGCGGGTAATCCACCGCGCCATCAGGATGCCGACGAGGCCAGAGAGCAGCGACGTTATACCCAGAAGGCAGAGGAGGACAACAATCGGCAAGGGCATGGGGATGGGCTGAACCGCTGGAGGCGTGGACAGGGCTACAATCAGCTGCCAAGCCGACGATGGGGGCAGCTGGGGCTGCACCGCTAGGTAATAGCGATCGCCTTGGGCCACCATTGGGGGCGCTGCCGTCCGTGGCGTGGTTAGGCTGCTGAACAGGGGCTGCAGGTTGGGTAGATCGCTAACCGGCACGGTATCTGCTGCCGACAATCTAGAATCTGATGACCTCTGGGATGAGCTTGCCCACAGCAAAGATGAGATGCCGTGGCTGTCTGCTAACCAGGCTGTTGTCTCCGGTGCAACGGTTGTCAGGGTGGCCTGCAGCGCTGTCCATGGCACCTGTATAACGACTGTGCCTGCAGGTGCTGTAGTAGGGGCAGCGATGAGGATGGCCTCGGGGGTGGCCCATAGCGCAGGCGCGTCACTATTTGTCGGCCAGCCTAGACGACCGTTCTCTTCAGCTATTGCGGTGAGGTTAGGGGCCTGGCGATCTGAATCTGATTCTTCTGAAAAGGCGATCGCGCTGTGGGGAGGCAGGAGATTGGTGTGCTGCTGTACATAGTGCTGGCCAGCCTCGCTGTCCCAGTTCAATAGACCCATGTCAGTTGCCAAGGCTAAGGACATCGCCATCCGCTGCGGCCCAGATAGGTAGTGATCTACGCTGTCTTGGAGGCGATCGCCTTTGTCTCGTACAATGTGCTGCCGAGTTGCGGCGGTGCGCTGCTGGGCATGTAAAGAATACAAGTATCCCGACAGCCCCGTTGCGCTAAAAATTTGCACCACAAACAGGCCGATCAACACAAGCCGTATCGGCAGTGGCGGGATTGAGGCTATCCATCGAAACCAACGCTGCGCCATTGCCCAATAACAAAATGGTGAGGCCCAGCAACTCCGTAGAACTACTGGATTTAGTCCTGTTATATCCGATTAACTCGGTAAATGCCCCGTGCCAGGGTCAAGCTTTATGGAAGCAATAGCAAAGCCCTAGTTTGTATTAACGCTGCCCTATACCCGGGCAATTATAGCGCCCGTTGAGCGATAGAGTACGGTGAAATGTTCTAGACCCCGCGCGGAGCGCGGGGTCTAGAACGCACCTTTGTCCTAGCCGATGGGCGACTGCTATATGTGCCTATCGAGAGTTGCGCCTACGCGCGGATCTACTTTGCTGAAAATCGGCCCATTCAATTAGAGTCATAGCGCTGCATCATGGTGCTGCAGCACTTGATAAGTAAGGCGATTTCCGAGCGAGAAGATACCGGCTAAGCAGGATGGATGAGGACATCATACTTGGGCAATAG
>JBARYO010000263.1:0-6730 GCA_049647905.1 Elainellaceae cyanobacterium
AGGTGGTAGCAGCTAGCAGGGTAGGAATCATCAGGACGCCGAACCAGCCTACGTAGAGGCGGTTGTTTGTGCTGGTGACCCACTCGCAGAACTGCTGCCATACGTTAGCGCTGGAGCGCTGCTGTAGAGTAGTAGTCATAATGGAATGAGTGCCTAAGTAAATGTGTATGTATGTAGGTTTGTAACAACCCACTAATCAAATATTACAGGGTTTGTAACGGAAAGTAAAGCGGTTTGCCGTACCTCTTAAGTTTTTATTCACTTTTAGCTATGCCGTAAGAAGTAGACCGAGGCCGGATTAGCTAGCTTCTGCGAGTTTAGGCGATCCGTGGAGCCGAACTGCGATCGCCTAAACCCTAATCTATATGGTTTTACCTTTCGCCTATAATCGTCTTAACCCATTACCCCAAACGAAACATGGCTGTTAAATCTGTTGGAAATCCGCCCCCAGAAGCTGACCAGATCAAAACGGTGATAGAAGCGCGGCTTCCCGAGATTATTGCCAGTTTCAACCAGGTGCTGCAAGAGCAATACAACATTTCTGGCATCAGCGTCGGCGGCTTTACTATTGTTCCTGAGAGCGAGTCTGGATCTGTGACCTGCGACCAAGATGGCTGCTCCGTAGATTAGATTCCCCGCAAATCAGTAGCAAAGTATTGGAGAGCCAGGTAGTTTTTTGACTCTAGCTGCGGATCTGCACTGGCATTACAAGATAGGTCATCTTCAGGCCGCCTAGGGGCGTCACAATTGCAGGGCTTGTCGGGTTGTTAAACTGCATTTGCACTTCAGCCGTTGTAAGCGCTTTCAAGCCTTCAAGGAGATAGCGGACGTTGAAGGCAATTTCCAGGTCGTCGCCAGTAATTTGGGCTGGCACGGCCTCTTTGCCGCTGCCGACATCCGGAGCATCTACCGTTAAGACCACCTCACGGATGCTGTTGCTGACCATCATCTTGACGATGCCGTTCTTTTGGTCTGCTAACACTGAGATCCGCTCTAGCGCACTGACCAAGAGCCGACGCTCCACGGTCATCTGCCGTACAAACTGCTGCGGAATCAGCTGTCGATAGTTGGGATACTGTCCTTCCAGGAGGGTACTGGTGAGTCGCTTTCCCTCCCATTCAACGACCAGCTGGCCTTGGTCAAACCGCAAAGCGATCGCTTCTGTAGAAGGGTTGGACTGCAGCAGGCGCTCCAGCTCCCGCAGCGCTTTTCCTGGAACCGTAACGTTGAATTCAGCAGCCTGATTCGCAGCATCCTCATTAACCGTTTTGACAACAGCGAGACGATGTCCGTCGGTCGCAGCAAATTCAAGGCCGTCGGCTTCGGAGGTCAGGTGCACCCCTGTGAGAACTTGCTTTGTCTCGTCAGAGCTAGAGGCAAATAGAGACCCATGTAGCCCTTCTATCAAGGTATCTACAGGTAACGACGCGATGTCTCCTACCCCTACGGTAGGTAGATCTGGATAATCTGCAGGACTAAGACCTCGCACCTGATATCGCCCAGAGGCTGCCGTAATGGTGATGAGCAGCTCTCCTTCGTCGTCATCCAAGGTGATGTCGCCATCTGGCAGGCGAGAGACAATGTCGCTGAGTAGCTTAGCTGGCAGCGTGATGATACCACCAGCATCGATCTGGGCCGCAAGACTAGTTTGGACGCCAATACTCAAATCGAATCCAGTCATTTTCACCTGTTGCTGATCCGCATCTATCTCAAACAAGATGTTGGCAAGAACCGGGTTACTCGGACGTGATGGAACGACGCGGTTGACCAGCGATAGCTGGGCATTGAGTTCGTGTTGAGAGCAGATGAATTTCATGGCTATACCAGCGTCTGAACGTTGTGCTTACGGTGTGATACGAGCTGAGCTTTCACCACTGTTCGCCTGGGACGGCGCTGCACTGCTGAAATCTTGGGCTTCCTGGAAGGCGATTCTAGCATCCCTGCCATGACGGTTCAATTTTCTGAAAGAGTTGCCTTTAAACGGTTCTACCGATTTAAAAAAATAGTTTTAAACAGGCGTAGTAGTAGGGTCTGTGGAAACTGTGGAAAAGCGTTGAAATCTCTACAGGTCTAGAATTCTAGTCTAGGCATTCCCTGTGGAAAACATGTGAAGAGATGGTGCCGATCTCCACAGATCGCCTGTACTAATAGGGTTTGCCCGATCTGTGGCCCTGATTTCCCCAACTTTCCCCTAACGTTTTCCCCAGCTTTTCTTTAGTTTTCCACAGTTTGCCATAGGACCTGAGTCAAAAAATTGTAATCTTTCTTAGCTGTAGGCCTTGTTCACGGGGTAATTCCTCTGATGTCGTGAGGTGGTTGCGGCTTTCGGCGATCGTTCCTTTGCCTCGGCGACCGACAATTCCATCTGGTGCTACAGTGCTTTGCCGGGGTCTTGTGGTAAAACAAGTCCAGTAGCGGTATGCATCACAGTATGGTGGTCTCTCTTAGGAGGAGCAGAAGTAATGGCAAACCCAAAATCGGCTGCTGCTGGCAGTCACGCCACTCAGTCTTTAGCAACGGTTGCTCCCCATGAAGCGTTGCTGAACCTGCAGCAAGAGCGTCGCTGGCTGCTTAAACAAATCCGCCGCAAGCGCACTGAGCTAGATAACTTTATTTCACAGATGCGGGATATCGCGAGCGAGATATTTGAACGCAGTTCAGACGCACTCAATGCCATGAAAGCGCTGGATGTGGAAATCCACGGGCTATTTGACGAGATTTTCACCAAACGAAAACTTGGTAAGCGATCGCGCCGTCAGGTTGAGCAGGTGTACCGCAATCTGATGATGCGGGGCATCATTAGCGCTAATCCTGACGTCATGAACGGCGGAGATTTTGGCAGTCCTGATGATGCGGAAGCCGATTTTTTCTCCAATGATTCTGATGCTGATACGTTCCGTGATTTTGCTACAGGCGAAGACGGACCTGGCTTTGGAGAAAAATCTTCGGCTGGTGAAGATGCTCCGCCAGACTCGTCTAGTCGCGATCGCGCCTTCCGCCAGACCTTCTTGCGCTTAGCCTCTATTTATCATCCCGACCGGGCAGAGGATGCAGATACCCACGCTCGCAACACCGAGATTATGAAAGAGATCAACCGGGCTTACAAGTCGGGTGATTTTGCGCGATTGCTGGAGCTAGAGCAGCAGGAAGAGCAGAACGATATTGAAGATGCCCTATCTGCTGAGGATGACTTGGAGCGGGAGTGTAAGCGTTTAGAGCGAGAGAACGACAAGCTCAATGACCAGTATGAGGGCATCAAGCAAGAGCTACGCAACCTGCGCAACAACACCCAGGAAGGGGTGATGGTGAAGACCTACCGCAGGGCAGCGAAAGAAGGGGTAGACCTTGTGGAAGAACTGGTGGATGAAGCTGTTGAAGACGTCGAAATGGTGGAGGAGATTCGCGATTTCGTGCGTGATTTTCGCGATCGCAAGATAACGATTCAAGAGTTTGTCGATGGACCTGGGCCAAAGTCACCTGAGGAAATGATCGCCGCACTAGAGGAGATGCTCGGTGTATCAGTGTCGTTTGACCCAGATATGTTTCGGTAACGATTTCAGCGAGTAGTATGTGCACACTTTTGTGCCAACATGGTGATGCTTAGGGTTGCTTAACAGATTCAATTTAGTCCTAAGTGGCTGGGCCCAAGTCGCGTCGCTTATTTATGGCCTCCTATTTGTCAGCACTGGCTGCCGAGCTATCAAAGGTAGGAGAAGTGCGAGCCTACTACCATCCTAAAAACCATGCGGCACGTGCTGTCACAACGAAGCCTGGATTTATTCCAGTCGGTATCTAGCCCCGTAAGAATTTTGGCAATACAGGCAAGCTATTCGTCTATAAGAAAGCTAGCTAATCGTTTTCAGCCTAAGGAATAGCGCTGCCAAACTCTGCGGGCATTGTGAATAATGAGAAGGCCGGACGTTAGTTGTTGATAAACTTCTCAAACACCTCACCAAAATCCTGGCGGACGAAGTTTTCTTGAGCATGTTTGAGCCAGCCAAACGTATATTGATTGATTGCTTTGAACTGCTCTTCTGGCGTCTCAGTTGCTGTGAAGCGATTGGATACGCTGGCTGCCGTCGCCAAGCTGTTTTGAGCATGCTGGAATAGGATGCCGTTTTCATGCTGAATAGAGGAGATTTTGATTAGGGTCTTGTATAGATCCTTAAGCGCTGTTAAATGATTTTTGTTGACATCAATAGAATAGCTAATACCACCCATGACAAACTTGATCTCAATATCCATGTCCAGCGTGCCTGCTGTTTCCAGCTTGACGTCTTGAATGGTATTTCTCCTATAGGAAAATCGCTTGAGTAATCGCCGCTTACTTGTGGCTGAAGTGCCGTCCAAGTGAAGTAGGGCCAGATTTGTGAAGCAATATTCGTCTGACTTGGACTTAATTAAAAAATAGATTTTTTCGTTTTCTTCGTGGAGGATATAGTTATCTGTATCGACCTTGTCATAATCAGCGGGTCCTATTACGGCACCAACGTCGCTGAGTCCAAGTGCATCAGAAGCAAGATTTTTAAACATAGACCTAGCCCGCATCTGCGAGGAGTAGTTTGCCCCACAATGCTAGCCCATGCGGCGGCGTGAGCTAGTGATCTGTTGCTGCCGTCATCGCGACCTAAATGGCTATTGAGCCAGGACCTGTTTCAGATAGTACCCCGTATGGGATTCTGGCACCGCCGCCACCGTCTCCGGCGTACCCTCCGCGACCACCTTGCCGCCGCGATCGCCCCCTTCTGGCCCCAGGTCAATCAGCCAGTCGGCGCAGCGAATCACGTCTAGGTTATGCTCAATCACTAGGACTGAGTTGCCCTTATCTACTAGGCGCTGCAGCACGTCCAGCAGCTTATGCACGTCATAGAAGGATAGTCCAGTGGTAGGTTCGTCAATTAAATACAGCGTCTTGCCCGTCGCTCGGCGAGACAGCTCCGTGGCCAGCTTCAGCCGCTGCGCTTCCCCACCGGAGAGGGTGGGGGCGGTCTGCCCTAGGCGTACATAGCCTAGCCCCACATCCACCATCGTCTGCAGCCGTATTGCCGCCTTGGGGATATTCTGGAAAAAGTCCAGGGCCGTCTCTGCCGTCATGTTGAGGACATCGGAGATGGACTGGCCTTTATAGGTCACCTGCAGGGTTTCGCGATCGTAGCGGGCTCCTTTGCACACGTCACACTGCACGTAGACATCGGGCAAAAAGTTCATCTCAATTACGTTCACGCCTTGCCCACCGCAGGCTTCGCAGCGGCCCCCCTTGACGTTGAAGGAAAACTGCCCTGGCTTGTAGCCCCGCGCTTTGGCTTCTACCGTCTGGGAAAACAAGTCTCGAATCACGTCAAACACGCCGGTGTAGGTGGGGGGTTGGAGCGGGGGGTGCGGCCAATGGGAGACTGGTCAATCACCACGGCCTTATCCAGGGCATTCAGCCCCTTCACCGCCTTCACCTCTTTGGGCATGGGCACCTTGTGGCCAAAGTGATGCCGCAGCGCCGGATACAGCAGCTCATTCACCAGAGTTGATTTGCCGGAGCCTGAGACGCCGGTGACGCACACCAGCTGTCCTAAGGGAATCTCGACGTCGATTTGCTGTAGGTTGTTGCGGTGTGCCCCCTTGAGGGTGATGTGGCGCTTGTTGCCCTCCCGCCGCTCAGTGGGCGTGGCGATGCGACGGCGACCCGAAAGGTAGGCCCCTGTGAGGGAGTCCTCTGAGCTGAGCAGATCGTCAAAGCTGCCTTGGGCGACAATCCTACCGCCGTGGACGCCTGCCCCAGGGCCAATATCTACTAGGTAGTCTGCCGCCCGAATGGTGTCTTCGTCGTGCTCTACCACAATCAGGGTATTGCCCAAGTTGCGCAGCATGTTCAGCGTTGCCAGCAGACGGCTGTTGTCCCGCTGATGAAGTCCGATGCTAGGCTCATCCAGGACATACAGCACCCCGGTGAGACCCGCTCCGATTTGAGTGGCTAGGCGAATTCGCTGCGCTTCTCCACCTGAGAGGGTCATGGCGCGACGGTCTAGGGTGAGGTAGTCCAGCCCCACATCCAGCAAAAAGCGCAGTCTGGCCTTGATTTCCTTCAGCACCAGCTCCCCAATTTGAGCCTGCCGTGAGGTCAGCGCCAGCGCGTTGATCCGGTCTAGGGCGATATGGATGGCCACATTGGTGAAGTCTTGAATCGCAAATTGCCCCACCCGCACCGCCAAAGATTCTGGCTTGAGGCGATCGCCCCCGCAGACTTCGCAGTTTTGATCCACCAAATACTGCTCTAGCTTTTGGCGATGGCTATCAGACGAGCTTTCGCGGTACTGGCGCTCCAGCATGGGCAGCACCCCTTCATACCGGCGCTGGTAGCCCCGCTTGTTGCCGTAGCGGGAGTCGGTTTCGATTTTGATCTTCTCCTTGGAGCCATGGAGAATAATATGCTGCTGCTCGGGCGTCAACTCCTCCCAGGGGGTCTGAATCTCGAAGCCGAACGCCTGCCCGACGCTGTACAGCAGGGAGAAGTAGTAGGTGTTGTCTTTGTCGGACCAGGGGGCGATCGCCGAGTAGACGGGCAGCTCTGGCTTGGGAATGACCAGCTCTGCGGTGAAGGTGCGCAAGCTTCCCAGTCCATGGCAGTGGCTGCAGGCTCCATAGGGGGAGTTGAAGGAAAACAGCCGGGGGGACAGCTCCTCCATGACCGCACCATGCTCTGGGCAGGCAAAGTTTTCGGAGAAGACGATTTCCTTCT
>JBARYO010000264.1:0-3680 GCA_049647905.1 Elainellaceae cyanobacterium
GCATAGAGTAGTCTGCAGCAGCATCTGCGCCCAAGGACGCACCCAAAGATTCTACGATTTCAGCGATCTCATGGGAGGAGTGCTGGGTCGTTCCCTTTGTCAGAACCGAGGCCAACAGACCAGAAACACCAGCTTGGTTCGCTGGTTCACGCCGCCCTCCTGCCTGTAGCAAGATCCGAGTTGCCACAATATCAGCAGCAGGGTTTTCGGTAACAAGCACCACAAGTCCATTGGGTAGAACAGTGCGATGGGTACTGCGGCGCTGGATCGAGAGAGGAGAAGAACGGGTCATTATGGGTAGGTTCGCAGGGCTAAAATGATTTCGGCTATTGGTCTATAGTGAATTGAATCGAATTAAATCGTGATCTAAAACTTCTGTAGCGTAACGCGATAGCAGACCATTGGACAGTGCTGCATGCCGACAGCGGCGCAGCGGTTAGCCAAAACGATTTAGCGGCAACACAACCTATTCATGGGCATCCAAACCCATTATGATGCGGGCTGAATCACTGTGGCGGCATACTGGTCCGGAGAGACATAGCGCTTTGCAACCTGTTGAATATCGCTGCTTTGAAATGACCCGATATGGACGGGATAAGCCATCGACAAGGAGGCATCAGCAGCAAGGGTGCTGTAATACCCATACAGCCCAGCAAGCTGACCGGCTGTCTCTGTGGAAAAGGCGTAGTCGTTACACAGCAAACGCTTACACCGCTGCAGCTCTAGGTCACCAATGGGCTCGGTTACCAACGCGCCAAGGCGATCGCGGATAATCTGCTCCACATCAGCAATGTGCTGCGGCTCTAGCCAAACGCTGATACTAAACAAACTACCGTCCCGCTGTAGCGAGAAACTGCTGTCAATGGCCTGAACAAGCTGCCGCTCCTCCCGTAGCTCGCGAACCAGCCGAGAGCTGCGACCACCCCCCAGCAACACAGCCAAGACATCCAAACCATAGGCGTCCCGCACCGAACCAATTCCAGGACCATGCCACGCCATCATCAGACGAGACAGCTCAAGGCGGGGCAAGTGGAGCTGCTGCCTATGGAAGTTAGGGATTAGGGGCGCTGAAGGCCGATCAGAGGTTGAAACGTCAGCAGTTGGGGCAAGGTCTGACTGGGGCTCAGATGTCAACGGCATCGAATGCAGATCTGGCGTCGAGAACGAGCGCTCGACCAGCGCCTTTGCCGCAGCGGCAGAAACATCTCCAACCACCACCACAGTAATATTGTGGGGCTGGTAGCGATCGCGGTGGAATCGCCACATGTCATCCGCAGTCTGGAGGCGAAGAGACGCCTCCGTCCCCAAGATAGGACGACCGTAGGCGTGGGTAGGATAGAGCCCGTCGACCAGCGCCTGAAAGCCGAGCCAGTCCGGATCGTCCTGGGACTGCCGCAGCTCCTCAAGCACCACATCCCGCTCTCGTTCAAACTCATCCTCGGGGATGGCGGCATTCATCACCAAGTCCGCCAGGTGGGGTAGAGCCTCGTCCAAGTGGGGCGGCGCTACGTTGATGAAGTAGTGCGCATAGTCATAGCTTGTCGCAGCGTTTGTGGCACCGCCGTGGCGTTCAATAATTTGATCGAATTGACCTGGCGCGAGACGACTCGTCCCCTTAAAAATCATATGCTCCAGGAAATGGGCCGCCCCCAAAGCCGTCGACGGCTCTGTTGCAGATCCGGCCTTTACCCAAACATCGACTGCCACAACAGGCGTTGACGGTAAGTGACGATGAACCAGCGTGAGGCCGCTTTCAAGACGTTGGGTCGTAGCCGGAAAGGTGTCAATCGCTAGCAGGGTCCAGTCTCCCGTTTTCAGAGGTGCTCTATATCTATAGACATCTTATGGACGGAGATATATGCAGAACATATCCCGTAAATTGCTTTCTGTTTTGCCCTTGTGCCGTGATGCAGATGACACAATACCTATCAAATAGGCTGAGGCCGCATGTTGTTGTATCTTGTATCACACTCTAGCTTACGAAAGCCATGAGTTGTCAAGGGTTTCAGCATTCTAGGATAGCCAGCTTCACAAGAGATTGGGATTTATCTGTCAGGTAGTGATCGGAAATGGGAGGGAAGTGGGAAAGTTAGTCCCAGATAACGCACGACGCCTAATCGTTTAATTGTTGAGGCATCACGCCGACTAAGGAGACTAAGCTATGAAATCTGAACTACAGGCAAAATATCTTCGATATCTGCTAGAGAAGAAGCGAAAGGACGAAGGATTTACCCTGATTGAGCTGCTCGTTGTCATCATCATTATCGGTATTCTGGCAGCGATCGCCCTACCCACCTTCCTCAACCAGGCTAACCGCGCCCGTGAGTCTGAGGCCAAGACCTACGTCGGCACCATGAACCGGGGTCAGCAGGCTTACTATCTAGATGAGCAAGAGTTCTCTAGCACGATTACCGAACTGGGTCTGGGTCTAGACACCGAGACAGAGAACTACAGCTACGCTATCAACGGTGGAGGAGAAGACTCTACAAACGCGACTAACCAAGCGCAGCCTGAAGGCGAAACAGCCGCCTTCCGCGCCTACATCGGCGGCGTGAACGTCGGCGTTGTGGAAGCGGGTGGTGAAGCGACCACCTATGCCACCTTGTGTGAGGCGCTAAACCCTGAGCTGGTCGACGGTGCGGCAAATGGAACAGAAGTTGCCACCTTCAACGAGGCAGCACCCCCGGATTGCCCCGATACCTACGACGCCATCAACTAGGGATCGCCAAATTTAGTAGACAACAGCGTCTTGAGCTAACAACTTGACGCTTTGAGACCGGCGGGTGGAGCGATCTACCCGCTGCTTCTTTTTTGGAGCGTGATTTTCCATGGCACTTCTTTCATCACCTGCACTTCAAGATCTGATTGCCAAGGAAGACTGGCAACAGGTCGCGGCCCTGTGCGAGCAGACGCTTGAGGCCAAGCCTGACGTCAATCTCTATGCCTGGTATCTGGGGCTAGCGCTCCTGATGATGGGTCAAGAAGACGAGGCCCAAATGGTGTGGCTGATGGCGATGGCCCAGGGGGAAGAGCGGGACATCAATCGGTGGACAGGCGAACTCCTGCTTGTTTTAGATGAGGAGGCAGAGCGCCAGCAGCACCTGGAAGCCAATGCCCACGCCTGGACAATCCGCCAACACATGCGCGAGCTTGACCCCACCAACCTCAACAATTTGCTGCTGCTGCTGTTGCTCTCAGCACAGCTAAATTTGTTTGATAGTCAGCAGCTAGTAGACTGGAGCGTTGTACCGCTTCTAGAGCAGGCTCCCCCCGCAGCGGTTTCATTGCCGATACTCACCCAAACCCTTGCCGACATTCTCAGCCAGTATCCCATCGACTCTGCTGTCGATGCGTTGACCGGCGCCTGCGTCCCCTATTTTCAAGTGGGATCGCCGCCAACGCAGACGTTCATCACCCGAGCCAATTATCTGGCGTACCACGATCGCCGCCCGGACTTGGCGGCTCAGCTCCTAAACCAAGTCCAGCGGCTGATTCCTGAGGACTTGCTGCTTCTACAGCAGCTTTCCTGCTTTAACCAAAACATTGGGCATCACGGGGAAGCGATCGCGGTTGCGCAGCGCTGCTGCGAGCTCTCTCAAACCCTGATGGATCAAATTTCTTCACAGCATGTCCTACTGCGGGCATTGATGGGGGTTGGTAGCCGTTGGGATGGCATTGAG
>JBARYO010000265.1:0-10818 GCA_049647905.1 Elainellaceae cyanobacterium
TCTCCACTCTTCTCTGATGAGTTTACGGAAACTCCAGCCTGAAGAAAAGATGCCAGTAAACTTAATTTACGGTGTACTAAGCAATAAACCTAAAGTCCTGCGCCAAGTCTAAGGCGCCACTAAAGACTGAATAGACGGTAGCGACAAGTTCCGAGCCTCGGAAGACTTTGTGTTCTAAAAAATTGGCCTCTACCCGATAGTCATCACGCGCTCCGAAGGCTCGAATTCGATCCTCACCGGAGACAAAGTCGACGATTAGGGCCTGATCGCTAGCACCGCCATTGGTATAAAACGAGCCCTGGCGATCGCCAATGATAAACAGGTCTTGTCCCGCACCGCCCTTAAGCGTATCCACCTCTTGGCTATCTTGCCACCGATAGCGAGCACCCCGGAGCCGATCATTACCCGCGCCACCGAGGAGAACATCATCGCCGGCGTGACCAGAGAGCGTATCGTCGCCCGCGCCACCGGACAGAACATCATCTCCCGCCAAACCAAGAAGGCGATCGCCACCATCTTGACCGAGGACATGGTCAGCGCGTCTGCCGCCCCGCAGCCGCTCGGGCCTGTCGCTGCCGGTGAGGGTCTGGTCTATTTCTAGTAGCCCAGCATCCCAGTTCAGCTGAACCGCGCTGAAGCCACCAATAAAGTCGGTTAGCGGCCAGGTTGTCAGTCGCCCGGTGGCGGGGTCTACGTCACTGTCAAGTCCACTTTCGCTATCGATAAAGGGCCTTGGGTCGGCATTATTGATGGTAAAGGTGTAGTTGTCTGGAAGCTTGAACTCAACCTGATACTGGCCTCCGGGCCGATAGGGCTGTAAGTCGCCAGCAGCCCCTAAGCTAGCGGCCTGCAGCCCATCGAAGCGGTAAAACCCGGCTTCGCCATCCGCGCTGTCGGTGGTGACGGTTTCCGCTAAAAACTCGCCGTTTTCGCTGAAGAGTCTCACGTCGATCCCATTGATGCCCGGTTCACCAGCATCCTGGAGGCCGTTGCGATTGCTGTCCAGCCAGACGCGATCGCCGACGGTACCCTCCCCGGCGGGAGAGGGCCGATCGGGCACAAGTCCCGCATCCAGGGTAAAGATCTGCGCTCCAGGAAAGCCCAGCGGCCTCAGCGGACCAGTTTCGAGTCGTCCTGTTTTAGGATCGATATCACTATCGATAGGGCTTTCACCCACCAGATACTGTGCTGGGTCGGCATCCTGCGCGGTGAAAGAGAACCCCTCCGGAGCCTGAAATTCGATGACATAGTTGGGCGGCACGAAGGGACTGGTTGGATCCGCTGGCAGCGTGAAGTCGATATCTTCAAAGGCATACCATCCAGGGGCATCCGCCGGACCATTGGTTGTGGTGGTTTCCGCCACTAGCTCACCCTCCAAGGTAAGCAGTCGGACCCTAACGCCGTTGAGACCAGATTCACCTAAATCCAGGGGACCATTGCCAAAATCCTGTAGACCATTCCCATTCCCATCGATCCAGACGAAGTCGCCCAGCCCTGCATCGATTAGCCCCGTTTCCCTTGGAGGGTCGAAAAGAACTGGAGGAGGCGTTATCGGCGGGGATTCGCGTTGAGGCGGACGTGATTCCAAAGCAGCTACGGCTGAATTCATATAAACATCGAATTGAGAACCAGTATTGCTTTGGCTCTGTCGTTTATGACAATATTTTTGGCTCAAAGCACGAGATTACGGCAGCGACAGAGCGCGCAGAGGCCCAATGCACAAGGACATCTTCCATACCTGGGCAGAGGGACGTCAGAGAGGCTTTGCCAAAACGCCAAACACCTACTCCACGCACATCTACTCCATGCATTAGAGCAGCTGCTATGGGCCTAGGACTATCCATAATACAAAGGGTTCCCCGCTGACCGCTTCAGCTACGCATGATACGGTCAGCAATACGGACAGTTTCACCAAACAAAGCTCATACAACCGACCGTCAAGGCACCGGACTCACCTCTGGCGATCGCCGCTGCTCCGGTGCTAGGGTCATCACCGAGATCAGCGTCAGCTCCGTCAGTTCCATATAGGCCTGGATGTCCACCTCGTTAGCCAGCAGCATATCTCGATACTGTTGCTTGATCTGTCCGAGTTTGCTCAGAGCGGCTTGGGGATCGCTTTGCAATGTCGCTTGCCAATCGTCCAGCAGCAGTAGGGTATTGAGAATTTTCTCCTTGCGCTGCTGAGCGAGTACCGAGCGGCATTGGTCGCTAAAACTTTGGGTCTTCTGCTGGACTTGCGCATAGACCTCCTCAGGAAGCTTACCCAAAATGAGCTGCAGGCGATTGTCCTGACTGAGTGCTTCGATTTCTCGCAGCGCCTCTTGGGGGGAGTCGGCCAGCAGCTCATTGACTTCAAGCATGCGTTGATAGATGCGATTGACCAAATATTTAGAGCGCTGCTTTCGCCAGTACTGCAAGAGCATGCCAGCTGCAGTCGTCCCGACCAGGAGAAAAATTCCGGCTTGCAGATCGCTGTTGTTCTCCCAGTAGCGGACCCACGCCTGGCGCGGATCGCCGCTCTTATAGACGTTGGCAGCGTCAGGATGGATGAAAAACAGCCCCTGACGCAACAGCATATTTGGATCGCCGGACTGTAGCTCCGGGTAGAAGGTTGCATAGCGCTGAGCCGTGGCAATAATCGACCAGGTGATTAAGCGAACCGCCTTGGGGTTGGTATCTGGGCGGGTGATCAGCACCGTCGGCGTGGTTAGGGTGGTCAAGCGCTGACTCGGAATACTGGGGGAGACGCCGTAGATCCCCTCGGGAATCGTTGCCGCCTGGTAAACACCGGGATTTTGAATCGTGAGAAAGTTGACTAATCCAGAGGAAATAGACAGTAGCGTCAGCGATGGGTCGGCAGCAAAGGCTTCCCGCAGCCGTTGGTTGGCCCCCAATCGACCGACGTAAAATGCCGCATCCACCTTACCCTGGCTCAAGAGATCCAGAGCGTTACTGAAGTCGACATCGCTGGTTTGAACAGCACCTGGAGTCCCTAAGCCAGCAGCCCCGAGAAGCTGCTCAGCGGTAAAGCGAATGCCGCTGCCGGGTGCGCCGATGGCGAGGGTCTTGCCGGCCAAGTTCAACAGCGTGATAGGCTCAGCCTGAGGATCTAGGACTGCTGCCTGGCGACCGATGAGATGAATATGCTCCTGGGCAAGAATGGCGATCGCGCTGACATCCCCTGCTTTCATCGTTTCTTCAGCGACGTCGAGCTGCACCAAGGCCATGTCGATGTCTCCGTCGAGCAGCTGCTGCAGGTTGTCCAGCGAACCCTCAGACTCTTGAACAGTGATGTCGAGGTTTACGGTGTCTTCGACAGAGGCTTGAATTTCTTGGCCCAAGCGGTAGTAGTACCCCGAGGGAGACCCGGTAGAAAGCGTGACCGCCTCGGGGGCGGCGCTACACCCGACAAAGATGAGGTTTAGGATGGCAAGCGTAATACCAGCTGGCCTATGTAACGGTAGCTGCCAGGATAACGCCATAGTTGAAATAGGAGCCCAAATCCAGTGATTGCTAACCCGTAGCTATTGTACCGAATTCAAGTGCAGCAACGGCTGCGCCTAGGGGCTAGTACCCCGCTAAACAGCAGGAGAAACGCTAGGGCCATTTTTTCGCTGGTCTGAACATTGGGCTAGCTAAACCTGAGGCTCTGAGAGCTTCAAAGTGCCGAACTTAGGCGACCAGAACTCGCCGCGACTTTGAAAGTAGGCCACGTCTTTGCACTTACCACGACGATTTTCGAGCAGAGAACAACGCAGCATCTCTTTATCTTGACCGTCTTTGGTGTAGGCATAGCGCTCCAGCATCGCCCCACAACCTGGGCAGGGGTGATCGACAAATATATCAGGGTTCAAAGCTTGCCGTTGAGCATGGGGCAAGTCATAGCGCTTGGCCTTGGCATTCCAAAACATCACGGTGCTGCAGCCTGTGGTTGAACATTTGAGAAAGTGCTTGGCTTTCATTTTTTTAGACCGGGAAGGAACTTTCACCATTGCCTTCCCGCAGGTGGGACATTGGGTTTTAGTCAGTTTTCCGCTGGCGGGCTTTGCCTTTGTGGTAGTTGAGCGCTGAGAGGACAGCGCGGCTGACTGCGGTTGCTCAGTAAAGGGCGGCAGGGAGAGCTGAGACTTTGCTCGGGCGATCGCAGGAGCAAAGTAGCCCTGATTCCAGCCAATCAGATAGGCTTGCCAGTCTTGGTCTCCAGATGCGATCGTATCCAACGCCGCTTCCATTTGGGCCGTAAACTCCGGTTGAATCAAATCCGGCAACAGCTTCTCCAATGCCCCATCTAGCGCTAGCCCCAACGCTGTAGGCTGTAGCTTACCTTGAAGCAGATCCACGTATTCTCTTTGCCGAAGGGTCTTGATTGTCGGAGCATAGGTGCTGGGCCGACCAATGCCCTTTTGCTCCATCAGCTTCACCAGCTTTGGTTCGCTGTAGCGGGGCGGGGGCTGGGTTTGCTTCTGGTCTGCCTGAGCCTGCTCCAGCTGAAGCGTCTGCCCTTGGGTCAAGGCGGGCAGCACCGCGTCGGCGCTGAGATTGTTCCAATAGCGGGTGTATCCGGCAAACTCCAGCACTTGGCCGCGAGCATCCCAGTAGGCGTCGCCGGACTGGGTGACGACGCGAGTTTTGCGGAGACGGGCTGGGGCACATTGCGACGCCACCGTCCGATTCCAAATCAGCCCATAGAGCCTAGCCTGGTCGGAAGAGAGTTCCTGCTGGAGCGACTGAGGAAGGTGAGTCACTTCAGTCGGTCGAATGGCCTCATGGGCGTCTTGAGATCCTTTGACAGCTCGGTGTCGGGTGGTTTTTCGGGGCATGTTAGTGGGGTCATGCTGCTGTAGATACTGCCGCACCGTCTCGCAAAATGGGGCGGAGAGGACCACTGAATCCGTTCGCATGTAGGTAATATGCCCCTTCTCATAGAGGGACTGAGCGACCTTCATCGTCTGCTCCGGGCTGAAGCGGAGTTTGGACCCTGCCGCTTGCTGCAGCGTTGAGGTCACAAAGGGGGGCGGCGGCGATTGGGTGGTCTGCTTGCCGTCGATTTGCAGGACGTGATGGGGATGGGCCTGAGCGATCGCCACCAGCGCATCGGCTCGTTGCTGAGAAGTCACCCGCTCAGATTCCGTTTCAGCGCCCTTGTCATCTGCGTGTTTCGCAGACTTCCGCTGCGGCTTGAGGCCACTGCGGTAGAACGCTTTGAACCCTTCACCATAGGTGACCCAAACGCTCCAATAGTCCTGGGGCGTAAAGGTCTGAATCTCGCGCTCGCGCAGACAGAGCAGGTGTAGGGCGGTGCTTTGGACCCGCCCCATAGATTTTGCGCCGTTGTTCAGCGGCCAGACGACGTGGCGGCTGCCGATGTAGCCGACGAGCTTGTCGAGACAGTCGCGGGCGCGTCCGGCGGCGACCAGGTCCTGGTTGAGGATACGAGGATGGGCGATCGCGGCCCTCACCGCTTGTGGCGTAATCTCGCTGTAGACTACCCGCTGCGGATTTTTGAGGCGGAGAGCCTGCTGTAGGTGCCAGCCGATGGTTTCCCCTTCGCGGTCGGGGTCGGTGGCAATGTAGACGCGATCTGCTTTTTTAACCGCTTGCCGTAGTTCTGAGAGTACTTTCTTCGAGCGGGCGTCGCGGGGTTGATAGCGACAGTCAACCGAAGCATCGCCCAAGTCAAAGCCCAAAGCGTCTTCACCATCGTTGGTTAGTTCCCGCACATGGCCCATGCTGGCCTTGATGATCCAGCCAGAGCCCAGTATCTGCCCCAGCTTTTTCAGCTTGCCGGGGCTTTCAATCAACAGTAGGTTCGGCATCGCCACCTCGTCTTGATCTTCCTGAGTTAATAGTACTATCAAACTAGTAGCTGTGTGACCAACGATGTCGAACACCTGCCCCAGGTCAACCCAGCGAACATCTCTTAGCAGCTGCCCTTTAGTTTGGATTCTTCCAACGACAATCCAAACTAAAGGGCAGTAGTTCAAAATAAATTGAACCCTCGCCCTAAGCTACAGCCCTATTTTCGCATCGCTGAACCTAAGCAATGCAACAGCGTTGCAGCGCTCCATTTTCGCGCAAAATTCCTGCTGCAACATTCATAGGCTCATGTCGCGATCGCGAAAATTGAACAATCAAAACCTATCGTTTGAGAAACCATTTTGTTAACCCATTAGAGAATTGCAGAAGTAAAAAAGCCTCTTCAGCCGTATGTCCGCGGGAGGATGGCACCCCATTCCTTTGTGGCTACCTTAACGTTTATAGAAGTCATCAGCAGATCAAGATTTTTCGATCTCTAAATACTTTTTAACGAGCGGCTGCACTTTACCGTGACGCAGTCAGTTGTTTATGTTGAGAAGATTCTCCCTGTGAAGATAGCAATAATTGCCCACTCCCATTATCCTATTAAACAGCCTTTTGCTGGAGGTCTAGAAGCTCACACTCACAGCCTTACTCAGCAGCTACAGCAAGCAGGGCATGAGGTTACGCTACTCTCTGCCGTTGGCTCTGACGAAAACTTACCTTTTGTGCCTTTCTTTAAACCGACCGCAGTGAACCTTCTCAAGCTTGACGAGAGTGTCACCTCTTATCGAGAAAGAAAATATATATCGCTCATGCGATTTCTCAAAAGAGAAAAGTATGATTTAGTTCATAACAATAGTCTGCATTACATCCCTTTGGAGCTGGCATCTTCTTTGTCTTTTCCGATGGTAACAGTGCTGCATACCCCTCCATTTAAAAGCCTTATTAAAGGCTTTCAAGCAAGTTTATCAGCGCCCAATCATTACGTTGTCGCTATTTCTAAGTCAGTGGCTCAATCCTGGCAAAAAGCTGTTCCTGATTTAAGGTCATGCTTAATCTATAACGGCGTGGATACCAGTCACTGGTTGCCCGCTGACAAGCCGCAAAACTACGCAATTTGGTCTGGCCGGATCATACCTGATAAGGGGGTGCATTTGGCTATTCAAGCGGCGCAGTTAGCGGGTGTTCAGCTCAAAATCTGCGGCCCCATCCACGACGCCGGCTATTTTTCGAGGCACGTCAGACCGTTGCTAAATAGACAAACGACTTACCTAGGAAGCTTGAGCACCCAGGCGCTTGCTGAACAAGTTGCGCAGGCGAGCGTATTCCTCTGTACCCCCTGTTGGGACGAGCCGTTTGGCCTAGTGGCGGCTGAAGCCCTCTCAAGCGGTACCCCCATTGCCGGATTTAGCCGGGGTGCTCTGACAGAGATTGTAACGCCTGAGACGGGGATTCTGGTGCCTGAGACCGTCGACGCCTTGGCACAGGCGATTGGGCAAGCTCAGCAGCTCTCGCGAGCAAACTGTCGGCGGCGCGCCATTGAGCGGTTCTCAATGACGCGCATGATTCAGAATTATATCCAGCTCTATCAAACGGTAGTCAGCGATCATAGCCGCCTCAAACCTTTGGCCTTACCTCTGGTATCATGACCGCCAACTCAATTTTCTATTTTGTTAATGCTGAAGGGTCGGGGCATACCCGTCGTGCCGAGGCTATTCTGCAGTTCCTCAACGTTCCCGTTGTCATCGCGTCAGAGCGGCCCGAGCTAGTTAAGCACCTTAGACAGGGGGATGACGTTTGCCATCTTCCACGGCTTCGATTAGACCGCGATCGCCAGCTGGCCGACGATGTTCTCCATATTCCCTATGGAGAACATCGCGCCTATCTAGAACGGATGAAGAGCGTGGTTGATCATTGCCAACGACATCACTGTTCCCTTGCGATTATCGATGTCTGCGCCGAAACTGCGATGGTGATGCGGCTGTGCGGTATTCCTTATCTCTACATGCGCATGAGCGGCAAGCGCAATGATGCAGCCCATCTGCAAGCTTATAGAGCTGCAGATGGATTGATCGCGAGCTACCCTCAAGCATTTGAAGAAGACTGGGTTCCTGGGTGGATACGGCAAAAAACTTGCTACGTTGGTGGAATTTTGTCGACTAAATCTTCGCCCGGCGGGGGGGAAAGCATCTCTCAAAAGCCCTACATATTAGTGATGCGAGGTGGCGGGAGCAGTCAACTCACCCCGGACGCGATCGCTTCAGCCGCATCCTTAGTCCCAGACTATAGGTGGATTGGGATCGGTTTCAACCAACCGCAAATGGGCCAGAACTTCGAAATTTTGCCCCGCGTCGCCGATCCGACGCCCTACCTTCAGCAGGCCGCCACTGTCATCACCAATACTGGAAACAACAGCGTGCTGGAAGTCGGACTTCAAGCAAAACCTCTGATCACATATCCCGAATGGCGCTTCTTTGACGAGCAGGTCGCGAAGGCGGAGCAGCTGACAAAGCGCAACCTAGCGACAAGTCTATCAAAATGGCCTCAAACGAGCGACGCTTGGCTGGAGATGCTGAAACAGGCCGCTGGCTTAGACACCCAGGCTTGGTCAACTATTTTATCTGCGGATGGTGCAAAGCAAGCTGCAGGCTATGTCACACAGCAGTTTGATCGGGTTTCAGAGCCATTTGCAGCTCCTACGGCCTTGCGTTCCTCTAGCGTCGTTGATGCTATTGCCACACCTGACTACGCCCGGTGAGCAGCGGCGATCGCGTCATCTGTCGGTTCCAGCAGTATGCCAATGGTTGACGCTGCTGAAGACCATTCAATATAGCCCGCGGCGGCAAATTGCTGTAGCCAGTTTTCCATCGGCCACCAATGCCGCTTGTGGTAGAACACTTCAGCATTTCGAACAATGTCCTTGAAATGCTGGAGCGGCGGAGAATATTGGTCAGGATATTGATGAAAGACTGTCCCGCCGCCGAGCCAGGCTAGGCAAACTCCTCTCTCTTTCGCCGAAAAGGAAAAATCGGTGTCTTCCGCGCCGTAACCCTGAAACCTCTCGTCAAAGCCACTAATCTCATCCCAGACAGACTTGCGTAGCCCAAAATTGAGCGACCAAAACAGGTGATAGTCTTCAGTAGGCTGTAGCATGCCCGTTTCAGGGTAGGTGCGGACCGGATGTGGCCGCCCTTGAATCACTAGGTCACTCTCGTCCCAACTCTCAGGAAGCTGCGTTGATAGATAGTAAACCGCACCCATAGCGATCGCATCGGGGGCAACGTCAAAGGCTCGGCTATAGTCTGTCAGCGCATTCTTTGCCGGAATGCAGTCAACGTCCAGAAAGATGAGGCGATCGCCCCTAGCGGTCTTCGCCCCTTGGTTACGAGCTTCTGCCAAGGGGAGTTGAGCCGTCGAATTCCAAACCTCAGCTGTGGTATATTTGCCGGTGAAAAAGTCTGGCGGCGGCTGTGCCGCCTCATTCATGTGGACGATGACCGTCTCGACTGCTGAGGCATTGAGGCGATGAATACCCCGTAGCAGGTTGCGCAAATGGCGCTTCCGATTTTTCACCAGCACAATGACAGAGGTCTTTTTCATAGCTTTTTCGATAAGCCGTCAGTCCCCTGGATAGAGCCGTGGACGCGTCGCATCCTAAACATTTCCCTCTAGCGTAAGGTTCGCCTTCCCTAGGCAAAGACATCCTGCTGGGGGCACTCGAACCCATGCCGACCCCTCAAAGTCAATGGCAAAAGCGGGTAGAACAGATCTACCCGCTTGTTCAATCAGCTAACAGAGCTGACGTTAAAACTCGCGTTAACTCAGCGCCTCAGCACCACCAACCACCTCAAGAATCTCTTGAGTAATGGCAGCCTGACGGGCCTTGTTATACACCAAGGACAAAGAGCTAATCAAATCGCTAGCGTTATCGCTGGCGTTATTCATTGCCGTCATTCGAGCCGCCAGCTCACTGGCAGAGGCTTCTTGGAGTGCGCGCAGCAGCTGATTATTGAGGTATAGCGGCAGTAGCGCATCCAGGATTTGGACGGGATCCTGCTCAAAAATCATGTCTTGGGGGAGCTGCGTTGGTGTCGGGGACTGCAACGCTTGGCGCTCGACACCGAGGGTGCCGCCGCGGGTAGTCAGTCTAAAAATTTCGTCATCTTTGGGCTCTAGACCTTGGGGGTCGAGAGGCAAGAGAGTCTGTACTACCGGTTTGGAGCTGATCAGCGACACAAACTTGGTGTACACCAGCTCGACACGATCCACGGTGCCAGAGAGAAATAGAGACAGTAGTTCGTCTGCCACAGTAGCGGCTTCGCCCGCTGTCGGTACCTGCTCCAAGTTAACGAAGGTCTTGCTGATGGGCTGCTCTCGCCGCTGAAAATACTGAACCGCTTTACGGCCCACTAGCACATAGCGGAAGTCCAGACCCTCAGCCTGGATTTCCTTGGCTCTAATTTCAGCGCGGCGGATGACGTTGGTGTTATAGCCACCGCAGAGGCCGCGATCGCCCGATATCACCAAAATTGCCACCGACTCCACATCCCGCTGCTTCAGCAGAGGTAGGTCGGCCTCCTCGAAGCGCAGTCGGGCCTGCAGACCGAACAGGACTTGGGCGAGACGGTCAGCAAAGGGCCGCGTCGCGGTCACCTGCTCTTGGGCACGCCGCACCTTAGCCGCAGCGACAAGACGCATCGCCTCGGTAATTTTCTTTGTATTTTTGACCGACTTAATGCGATCGCGAATTGCCTTAAGGTTTGCCATGACTCTTGTTTAAAGGTGGATAGCTTAGCGAAAGCGATCGCGCACCAGGGGGATTCGCGGCGATCGCTCTCGCAATATCAACTACATCGAGGCTTTGAAGACCTGCTTGTACTCACTCAGCACATCCTTCATAGTATTGACGATGGCATCGGAGAAGCCTTTGTTCTCCTTCTCCACCAGCTCAGGATAGTCTGTTCGATTGGTTTTCAGGTACTCCCGCAGCCCGGATGTAAAGTCTGACACTTTTTCAAC
>JBARYO010000266.1:0-2361 GCA_049647905.1 Elainellaceae cyanobacterium
GCGATCGCAGGGTTATATGCTCTACTTTGCTATCAATAGTTGCGAGCGCAGTGTGGATAAGCGATGAGTCGCTTTGGGGTTAGCTAGCACCTTCTGCGAGGATTCAACCTTAGCTGCTATAGGTAAGTCAAGCCGCTGCTTGGTTCTATTCCTATAATCGTCGGAGGTTTCCATCAGTCGCTGAATTATCAGATACTGGACAAAATCTACTATGAGACGTGCTTTAAAGCGGAGATGGTGTGCAATAGTTGTTGAAGGCGTACTAATTGCGTAGACTTTTTAGAACTTAACTGGACTTTCAAGTTATTCAGTCTTTGGGGTCTACTTCACACGGCCAGCTAGCTGAGAACAGGAGTTTCCAATATGGCTTTAGATCAACTCAAGGCGTTCCTGAAGAAGATGCAGTCTGAGCCTGCGCTTAAAAATGAGGTGCTTGCAGCATCAACTGCGGATGATATTGCGCGAATAGCGCTAAAGCTTGGTTTTGAATTTTCAGGCGATGAATTATTGAGAATATCAGGCCAAAAAGTTGACGGGGTTACTGTTGTAAAAAAGCCTACTCCTGGAGAGTACAATTAAACGCTTTTTGAAGGAGCAGTTCGAGCGAGAACAGCGCCTTAAATGGAGAGTACTATTAAGCTCGACTTTATCCATTAGGCGGCAGGGTAATCGCATCTAATTTGGTATAAATCGTACTTGACAAAAAGCGAAGAATACGAGGTCTAAGTATTAGTTGCCATGGAGACAGCGGGAGAGCCGTGAAGCGGGGTAAAAGGGAAAGCGTATCCCTCATCAACGTGGAGAGACGCGATGGCCCAAGGCTTTGGTCAACGGGTGCTAAGCCCTCAGCAGGCCCGAGAGGCTAAGATTTTAAGACGGAGCGTCCTTCAGCATTTCCAGCACCTCCCGGATCCGCGTGTGGAACGAACCCAACACCATAATCTGGTGACGATTGTGACGATAGTCATCTTAGGGGTGCTGGGTGGAGCAGATGGGTTTGTGGCTATCGAACGCTATGGTCGGGCGAAGCAATCCTGGCTCGAGACTTTTCTGGACCTGTCGCATGGGATCCCGTCTCACGATACGTTTGGGCGAGTGATTGGGGCACTAGCCCCCGAGGCATTGGAGACTAGCTTCTTAGCCTGGGTGAGGGGTGTCACGGCGACGCTGGACCTGGAGTTAATTCATATAGATGGGAAAACCGCCCGAGGCTCCTACGACCGGGAGGGGAACCTGAAAGCTCTGCACAGCGTAAGCGCTTGGAGTAGTGAGCATGGCCTAGTGCTCGCTCAACAGCGGGTAGAGGCAAAGTCCAACGAAATCACCGCCGTTCCCGTGCTGCTCAAGCTCCTAAACCTGAAAGGCGCGGTGGTAACCCTTGATGCCATGGGCACTCAGACGGCGATTGCAACTCAGGTCAAGCAATCTGAGGGAGACTATGTGTTGGCCCTCAAAGGAAATCAAGGAACATTGAGCCGAGCGGTCGAAACCTGGTTTGAGCAGGCAGCGGCCAGCGGCTGGGTCGGCATCGACGATGACTACCATGAGACCATGGAATCGGCCCATCACCGGCTCGAAACCCGTCAGGTTTGGACGGTGCCCGTTAGTCAATTACCACCGTTGCCCCGTCAGGCGCAGTGGGCTGGCTTAACCACGGTGGTGATGGTGCGCAGTACTCGTCAACTCTGGAACAAAACCACCATTGACGTCCGATTCTACATCAGTAGTTTGTCTGCTAATGCGAGCCGTCATGCCCAGGTGATTCGCTCTCACTGGGGTGTGGAAAATAGCCTCCACTGGGTACTTGATGTCACCTTCAATGAAGATGCTAGTCGCATTCGCCAAGGCTATGCCGCCCAAAACGTCGGTCTCATCCGACGGCTCAGTATGAATTTACTCAAGCGCGAACCGTCGTCGCTCAGTCTTAAGATGAAGCGCTACACCGCAGCGATGGACAATGACTTTATGCTCAAAATCCTCGCCGCCAGTGGGGTGGATGAAGCATGACGGACCACGAGATGGCCATTGTGGGAGATAACGACAACTGATTTCGCTCTTGAGACAATGAAACCGAATATCCGACAGTCGCTGGGCTATAGGCCTGGACTGCCCCTCTCTATCTCGCCGATTTTACCCCTTAGCCTATCGATACAAACACTCGATTAAGATGCGATTACCCTGCATTAGGCGGCGTAGCAAAGCAAGTCAGACCAAGTGTGGAAGAGGGCACGGGACACTTTAACCATGTCGGTCTCCGGGCCTGACGTCTGAAAAGTCTGCAGTTGCCAAAGCTGCTTCCTGACAAGGGCTAGGGCATCTGCAAAGGTTGGCAGCGATTTGTCGTACCAAGCCGCTTTTGGC
>JBARYO010000267.1:0-8490 GCA_049647905.1 Elainellaceae cyanobacterium
GGCACCCGACCAAGAGCACTTCCTCAAGCGGGAGCAGACTCGGGCGCTATTCCGAGAAATCCTAGCGCCAATGAGCCAGGGAAAGAAGAAGTGGAACTTCAACCATAACCCGCTGTTCCTTGACTTCCTGACGGGGGAAAAAGACTACGAATGCACCCCATGGGGTAGCCCCAGCTACAGCGTTTTAGGCTGGCAGAAGCCTTGCTACCTGCTCAACGAAGGGCATTACGAAAGCTTCCAAGAGCTGATGGACAACACCGAATGGGGTGACTACGGACATAAGAGCGGCAACCCCCAATGTGCAGACTGCATGGTGCATTGCGGCTATGAACCCACTGCAGCCCTAGACGCCATGAATCCTAAAAATATGGCGCGATCGCTCAGCAGTCTGTTCGGCTAGGCCGTGGTTTAGTTAGACAGTTGCCCTGCAGATTTCATATGCTGTGAACATCGCCCTAACGTCTGGCTGGCCATGGAATCGACTCCCGCTTCCGCTCCAATAAAGCGTCACTGCATTCTGGTTTGCCAAGGTCGAACCTGCCTTCGAAGTGGGGCAGGGGAAACTATTACGGCATTCCGTGAGCAGACGGCGCTGCCCGTAACCGTGATGGAAGCGGGCTGCATGAGCCTATGTAGCGTTGGTCCCAACGTCCGCGTCATGCCGGATGAGGTGTCCTATTGTCGCCTGACGGCGGATAATGTCCATACCGTTGTTGCAGAGCACATCGAAGGCGATCGCCCCGTTCCGGCTCTGTTTCATCCCCGGATGCATGGCTATGCTCATTTAGCGCAGGCTACACAGCTAGCACAGCCAGCAGACCCCGTGCCGCCACATAAACCGGCGCAACATAAACCGGCGCAACGCAGCGCCATTGAGCCATCCTTAGACGATCAGGGAGAATAATGTCCTCCGTTCCCCGAGTGGTATCCCCATCGCGCACCGTCCTTTGGCCTCAGATTTGGGGTTTAGCGGCAGTGCAAGGTGCCATCACCCTTAGCTGGGTCATCTACAACCTTTACCTGCTGCAGCTGCTAACCCAGTATGGATTTTCTGCCGCCCTAGCCACGGGTCTGATTGTGCTTGAAACTGGCGCTGCCGTCGTCCTAGAGCCCCTCATGGGAAGCCTATCTGACCAGACACAGCGCTGGGTCGGCAGCCGATTTCCCTTTGTGGCGGTTGGCGTCATCCTCGCATCGATCTGCTTTCTGGCAATTCCCGTTAGCTTGTTCTCAGGCGGACTGACCCCTACTACGCGGTGGCTGCTGCCAATCGCCATGGTGCTGTGGGCACTGTCGATGACTGTGTTTCGTAGTCCCGTGCTATCTCTGCTGGGGCGCTACGCGATCGCCACACGACAGCCCCAGGCGGCTAGCATTCTCACCCTGGTGGGTGGTGTGGCCGGGGCAGTCGCACCGCTGACAGGAGATCTGATTTTGCAAGTAGGGCCGCTACTGGCCTTTTCCCTAGGGTCAGTAGTGCTTTTGGGCTCGGCCTTCGTGCTGCGGCTTACCAATCCGGACCAAGTCTTCCAAGGAGCCCAATCCTCCGATGCCCCAAAGCAGCGGCTCTCTCCACTGTCTCTGTTGTCAATTTTTGGCACGGGGTTCAGCGTCACCCTTGGGCTCCAGTCGCTCCTCAGAACCTTTCCCGTTGCGCTGAGTGCTCTGACGGAAAACCCCAAGTTGATTATGGGCCTAGTCTTTATCGCCATTGCGGGCCTCGCCTTTCCCGCAGGCATCCTAGCCCGCCGGTTTGGCATGTTCATGGGGATGGCGGCTGGGCTAGGGTTACTTGCCCTGTTGAGCCTTGGCGTTATTGCCGTGGGTACGCCGGGCCTTGCCGTTCTTCTGGCGGTCGCCATTGGCAGCAGCATTAGCCTAATCTCCAACTGCACCATCCCCATCGCCCTCGCCGCCGTGCCGCCGGATCGAGGCGGGTTGGGGACGGGGCTTTACTTTGGCGGTGCGGCGTTAGCGACAAGCGTCTTTAGCGGGGTGATCGCGCCAGCGGACTTGGGGCTTGGTGCCGTGCTCACCCTGGGGGCGATCGCATTTTTGGTGGCGATCGCATTGATTCAGCCCATTCGGCTGGCGCACCAGGACTAGCCGCCAAATAGCCCCACCAGCCACTGCAATAGCACGATGTAGATGCCAAGCACCAGCGCCAGCAGTAGACCTAGCCCCACCAGAATAAAGAAAACCAGCCACCGCGATCCCGCTGCCGACCGAGGGAAGTTCCCCGATGGATCAAGCTTGGACTCTAGCAGCTTAATATTGCGAGCATTGGCCTTCCAGGCAAAGTCAAACATGTCTCCGATCACGGGCACCGCACCCACAATCAGCTCCAGAACGACGTTAAAGGCCATGCGGAGAATGACGTTGGTGGGCATGCGCAGTCGCGCGGCTTCAACAATTAGGTATGCCGACAGTACGGTGCCAACCACGTCGCCGCCAGCGGGCAGCAGGCCGAGAATGGGATCGATGCCAACGCGGTAGTCAGTGCCGGGGATCTGAATCGCGTTATCGAGCAGATGACTGAGCGAGCGGAGCCGGTCTAGCGCTGGGTTACCCGTGCGAGACAGTTGAGAGGACGGTGGTCTAGAGGACATAGCTGTAACAGACAATGACCAAGGTAGTGTAGCGTGCTCGCCCAACCAGGGAAACAGCCTGCTGACAGACTCTAAGCAGAATGGTACGGTTGGGTCAGTTCTTTTACCGCATGTCTTGATTCCCCCTGTCCCATGGCCTATCCTCCCCTCACCGCCGACACCTACTGGGCTATTTTAAAAGACGAGATCGACGATGATGCCGTCAATGCCCTCTTGTGGCATCACCTGGGCTATCGACTTAATGACGAGACTGGTCAGTGGGAGGCAGAACAGGTTGCCCCAGACTGGCGAGAGAGCTACCCAGAGCCGCCGAGGTTTACAGACAGCCGCCCTGCCACCGTCAAGCTCACCCGCTCCATCCCTAAGGAATACAAGCAGCTGCTCAAGACAGAGCTGGGGTTCACAGGCTACAAAATCGATGAGCTGGAGCCCCGCAAAACGCGCCGCGCGACGATGACCAGCTGGCTCATGAGCCATGCGAAGACTTTGCCATGAAACGGGACATGGGGCGGAAAATAAGGCAGTACCCGGGGCGAGATATAACCGCGATCGCCCCTTGGGGTAAACCATTCACCGCCCTCGGGCTAGCTGGACTCATTGCTCTGCTATGCCTCTGTACGTCAGGCTTGTCCGGTCGGGCACAATCTGCCCTGGGGCCAGTGGCCAGCGGCAGCGGCGGGGCGGTAGCCTCCATAAACGTCCAAGCTACCGAAATTGGGCTGGGGGTGCTGCGGCAGGGGGGCAATGCTGTTGATGCGGCGATCGCCACGGCAGCGGCCCTAGGGGTAGTCGAACCCTTTTCCTGCGGCATCGGCGGCGGCGGCTTTCTGATGCTGCGCCATGCAGATGGCACCGTTATCACCCTGGATGGTCGAGAAGAGGCCCCGGCGTCTGCCTCCCCCACTATGTTTCGCGACCCCGAAAATCCAGAGGAAAACCTCCCCTTCTCCCCCAATCGCATATCCAGCGGGTTGGCCGTTGGGGTGCCGGGGACGCCGCTGCTGTGGCAAGAGGCCCTGTCCCGCTACGGCACGACGTCGCTGGCCGATGCCCTGCAGCCCGCGATCGCCCTCGCGGAATCAGGATTCCTGGTGGATGAAACCTTCAAGAGCGAAATTGCCGCGAACCAAGAGCGCTTTGCCGCGTTCACCTCCACCAGCAATCTCTACCTATCCAATGGCGATGTGCCAGCGGTGGGCAGCACCTTCAGCAACCCAGACCTAGCCCGCACCTATGGGCAACTGGCCCAAGACGGCGTCAACGCCCTCTACCGAGGCAACATCGGTGCCGCCGTTGTCCAGACGGTGCAGCACCCCCCCACCGCAGAGAATCCTCCCTTTCCCGTCATCCCCGGCGGCATGACCCTGGCCGACCTCGACCGCTACCACGTAATGGTGCGCCCCCCCGTAACCACAGGCTATCGAGGCTACCAGGTCTACGGCATGGGGCTACCCAGCAGCGGCGGCATCACCACAATGCAGGTGCTCAACCTGCTGCGGGGGGCTGACTTAGCAGAGCTGGAGCGCCCCCGAGCTTGGCACCAGGTCATTGAAGCAGAGCGGCTAGCCTACAGCGATCGCGCCGCGTACTTGGGTGACCCAGAGTATGTGGATGCCCCCGTAGCTGGGCTGCTAAACCCAGATTACGCGACAGCACGTCGCCCCTTAATTGGCGAAATGGCGGCAGCGGCAGCGGCGATCGCTGGCGACCCCTATCCCTTTCAAACCGACCCGAGCCCCAGCATCGTGACCAGTCCCGCGCTGGCCCAGTCCGACGGCGGGCTATCCACCACCCACCTCACCGTGGCCGATGCGGCGGGAAACGTGGTCTCCTACACCCTCACCATTGAATCTACGGGAGGCTCTGGCATCGTAGTCCCCGGCTATGGCTTTCTACTCAACAACGAGCTGACGGATTTTGACACCACGGTGCCCCACCCCAATGCTCCGGAACCCGGTAAGCGCCCCCGCAGCAGCATGGCCCCCACTATCGCCGTTGCCCCTGATGGCGCTGTTCTGGCCTTTGGATCCCCCGGCGGTTCTACGATTATTACAACGGTGCTGGGTATCGCTGTCAACGCTATCGATTTTGGCCTACCATTGGATGACGCGATCGCCGCCCCCCGCATTTCTCAGCGCAACGGCGAAACGACGCGGGTGGACGGTGGATTTGAGCAACTGCCCGAGGGACAGGCCCTTACTGCGTTAGGGCACCAGCTAGAGCCGGTGAATGAGATTGGAGCGGCAACAGGGGTGGTGGTGCATGCTGATGGGCGTATGGAAGCGGCTGCAGAGCCGCTACGGCGCGGCGGTGGGGCAGCAGGTGTTGTGGTGGAGAGGTAATACGCGGCAGTTATGACACCAGCAATTGAGCGGGCTAAGAAGGCCAGCATTTCGTTTCAGATTCATGAGTATGAGCACGACCCGGCGGCTGACTCCTATGGGGAAGAGGCGGCGGAGAAGCTGGGTGTGGCGAGCGATCGCGTCTTGAAGACGCTGGTGGTTTCCCACGGTGCGAAAGATCTGGCCGTTGCGGTCCTGCCTGTGTCACGCCAGCTCAATCTCAAGCAGTTTGCCAAGGCGATCGGGGCAAAAAAGGCGGCGATGGCGGACAAAGCTGTGGCAGAGCGAGCGACGGGCTATGTGCTGGGGGGCGTCAGCCCAATTGGGCAAAAGAAGGCGCTGACTACGGTAATCGATGCCTCGGCGGAGCAGTTTGACACCATCTACATCAGCGCGGGGCGACGGGGGTTGGAGCTCGAGCTTTCGCCTGCGGACCTGAGCGCGTTGACCCGAGGAAAATTTGCGCCCATTGGGATATAGCGGGCCGGTGGGTGAGTCAGCACAAGTTAAGAGACACCCCCAGCTAGCATCATCTCCATCACCGGGAAACTACGCCCCATAAGTGCTGGGAGCAGCCAATACCCCTCGCTGGCGGGGTGGGACTGCTGGTGCCGCATCTGTGGGGTGAGCGGCAGGTTGAGGCGTCGGGGGAGGGAGCGACGACGTCATCGTCATGACGGATAAAACTCGCTTTGCGGCTAGACCGCACGGCTCGGTTAAGCACGCGGTGGTAGTTCTGGTAACCCCGTAGGTAAGCCAGTCCCATCACTCTTAGCACAGCACTCACGGTGCGTTTGCCTGGTGATAGGATTGCACCTTCTACTAGCACCATTGCCGATTGCCATGCCGTCGCAGAGAACAAGGGGCAGAACGGCACCATCAGATTTGTCAGGTCCATCACGGCTAAGCCAACAGCGCCCTCTCCATTGTTCTATCTGCCGCCGCATCAGCGCTAATGGATAAAATCGAGCTTAGACGGAATTTAAGATCAAGCGCTTACTTGTTGCCGAGTCCCTCCTCGAACTCATCCTTGAAGCGACCTGTGAGCTTGTTGCCGAGCCCTTCGTGGAATTCTTCAGCATGGCGCTCGGATAGCTTGTTGCCGAGTCCCTCGCGGAACTCCTCCTCAAAGCGACCGGAAAGGGCTACAGCGGGGGATGTCATCGCAGCGACCGCAGCGATGGACATAGCGGCGGTGAAAATACGTTTCATATCAAAAACTCCTTCTTGAAATCGGGGGGAATCTCAAACAACAGCCGCAACCAACGAATTGATTTGCCTGTCGTCTACTGGTTCTATAGTGCTGCAGCTATCTGAGTGTTTCCTGGTCAGAATCTGAGCAGATTATAAGAAATTGATGGGGAGCTGCTCAGGAGACTCATGGATTGCTCAGAAAAAATGTGCTTTAGACTACATGTTTGAGATATTGCCAGGATATCATAACATCTATGGCTCTGGTACGATTGTTCCCGAATTGTCGTAATCTCGGGAAAGGAGGCATGATGCACAAATGGCACGTCGAGTTCACTGGGGCTGGTCAAACGAAGTTGAGGAGCTGATTCGAGGAGTAGCGGGAGGGTTCCTGTTTGGGGTACCGCTGATTTACACCATGGAAGTCTGGTGGATTGGCTCTTCCGTATCGCCGCCCCTGCTGCTCGTCACCTTAGCGGCAACCGCAGCTGTCGTTTTCTTGATGGCCCGTACAGCGGGGTTCCGTCGCACCCAAAGCACCGATGTGGTGGACGCCGCCATCGATACCGTAGAGGCGATCGCCATCGGTCTGGTATCAGCGGCCCTGATGCTGGTGCTGCTGCGCCGCTAATGTTGTGGTTCTTCCACCAGCTCAACTTCAACGATCCTTGGTCTTTGTGGCTGCAGTACACGCTGCTGCTAGGGCTGCCTGCCTCTGTTGGCGGCGCGGCAGGGCGCTTGGCCATATGACAGCCCCGAAGCGATCCCAGAAGAACCCTCAGGGGCGATCGCGGGCAGAGTGGATTAGCCTCTCCATCAGCCTGCTCGTGCTGAGTACGATCGTTGGGCTGATTTTGTCCCTGTGGTTCAAAGAAGGGCAGCAGTCTCAACCCCATCTCCTCATAACCTCTGCCAAATCAGTCAGGCAGCAGGATGGTCAGTTCTACGTTCCGTTTTCGGTGACCAACAAAGGCGATCGCACGGCTGAATCAGTTCAGGTCACAGCAGAGCTGACGATTAGACAAAGCATGGTTGCCACTGGAGAACAGGAATTTGAGTTTGTCTCCAGCGGCGAGGTGCGGAAAGGGGCCTTTGTGTTTGACCGCGACCCCAGCCAAGGAGACGTCACCATACGGGTAGCTAGCTACAAGCTCCCCTAGATGCTACAGGCTAGGGACTATCCACAGCCTGGCGGATTGCTGCAATGATAGGGTCTATATCTGCCATCGGATTTGCCGCGACGGAGCGCAGCCAGCGATCGCCCTGGACCATGGAGGTTGAGAGCATGCCCTCTGGCAAGCGCCGGTAGAGGTCTTCTGTGGTGCTATGTCGTGGGCGAAATACCGTCACGCCAGTGGTGGGCATCGCCCAAAGCTCGATGTTGTCCATCCCATCAAGGGCCTCAGCAAGCCGGGTGGCGATCGCCATTGCGCGGTCAATCCGCTCCGCCATACCGACGCGGCCCCAGGCCAGCAGCGTGGCCAGCAGTGGAATCGCCGCCGCCCCACGGGACCCCTGCACGCCCACGTTGGGGGTGGACAGATAGCTGCCGCCAAAGCTGATGGCCTCATTGGCCAGCTCTGGGTTGCGGAACATAATCAACGCCGAATCTTTGGGCTGAAACAGCCATTTGTGAGCTGACACCGTTACTGAATCCGCTGCGTCGATGCCGTCAAGGAGATGGGCATGGGTGGCGCTAAGGCGCAGCGGACCACCCCAGGCCGCATCGACATGGGTCCATTTTGCCTGTCCTGCCAGCCTTAGGGGGTCAATCGCTCCGGTGGTGGTGGTTCCCGCAATTAGGACTAGGGCAGCATCGCTGAGGTCACCCAGCTGGCTCACATCTATCTGCTCAGCGCCATTCACCGGAATTTGCTCGTACGGCAACCCCAGGATGCGGGCCGCTTTTTCAATGCTGATGTGAGCCGCCGTTGAGGCCACCACTCGCGTGATGCCGACGCCGTCCCGCGCTGCCCACAGCGCCGTTAGGTTAGACACCGTAGACCCTGAGCAAAAGTGCCCGCCACCCATGCCGAAAAACGGGGCCAGCCAGTCCATCACGCGCTGCTCGGCTTCAGTGGCAAAGGGGGCAGTGGAGCGGTGCAGCAGGTTTTGATTCAGGCGAGCATTCCAAAGCGCTGTCGCCCAAGTAATCCACGGGGTGGGCGGATCCATATGGGCGATCGCCTCGGGGCTATCCAGGGGGGCAGCCTCCCCCAACACGTAGGGCGCGAGCTGCTCTAGCGTTTCGAGTTCTCCCAGCCCGTTTTCAGGGCAGGTTTCTGGTAGCTCAGCTTTACCCAGCGGCACCTGATGCAGCAGTTCAATAGCGCGCTCTAGCCCAGGAT
>JBARYO010000268.1:0-2412 GCA_049647905.1 Elainellaceae cyanobacterium
GAGTCATGATCCAGTGTCGTTATCTGATTTTCTCAGTCTTGATATTCGAGTTAGTCTACTTCTCTGACCAAGCCCAGAGAGACACCAAAAGGCAGTAAACCATGGCAACAATCACTCCGCGTCTTAAGACGCTCTACCAGGACACCATTGTCCCGAAGCTGATGGAGCAGTTTCAATATAGCAACGTTCACCAGGTCCCCAAACCCGTTAAGGTGAGCGTCAACCGAGGTCTAGGCGAAGCGTCCCAAAACGCAAAAGCCTTAGAGGCTTCTTTGGCAGAAATGGCCGTCATCACAGGCCAAAAGCCGGTGGTAACTCGGGCCAAGAAGGCGATCGCGGGCTTTAAGATTCGCCAAGGAATGCCCGTGGGCATCATGGTGACGCTGCGCGCTGAGCGGATGTATGCCTTTCTCGATCGCTTTATCAATCTGTCTCTACCTCGGATTCGAGACTTTCGCGGCGTTAGCCCTAATAGTTTTGATGGTCGAGGCAATTACACCATTGGTGTTCGAGAACAGCTCATTTTTCCAGAGGTCGAATACGACAGTATTGACCAGATTAGGGGCATGGATATTTCCATTATTACGACAGCGAATACCGACGAGGAAGGGCGAGCTCTTCTGCGGGAAATGGGTATGCCCTTTCGCGAAAAGTAATTGAGATTTCAGACGAAGAGGAAGCTATGGCGTCCAACGATACGATTTCAGATATGCTGACGCGAATCCGAAATGCTAGCCTAGCGCGGCATCAGGAGACGCAGGTTCCATCCACGCGAATGACTCGCAGTATTGCTAAGGTGCTGCGAGACGAGGGGTTCATTGTCGACTTCGCAGAAGCCGGTGATTTGCCCAAGCGCCAGCTGGTCATTTCCCTTAAGTACAAGGGAAAAAATCGGCAGCCCATCATCAGAAAACTGCGCCGCATCAGCAAACCCGGTTTACGGGTTTACTCTGGTCGGCGTGATTTGCCCCGAGTGTTGGGTGGTGTTGGCGTCGCCATTATTTCCACATCTCAAGGCATCATGACGGATCGCGAAGCCCGCCGTCAGGGGGTTGGTGGTGAGGTGCTCTGCTACGTTTGGTAGCGCTTGCTGAGCGTCCCGTAGCGGCAGATTGGCCTATCCCTTGCTCCACTGCTGTTTAAGGCTCATCGTCGCCAACAAACAAACGTTTTACTGTCATTATTACGCGCATTATCAGGAGAACCAAGCCATGTCTCGAATCGGTAGACGCCCTATCCCAATACCGGCTAAGGTCACAGTCGCAATCAATGGGCAAGAAGTTGTCGTGAAAGGTCCCAAAGGGGAACTCTCCCGCGTTCTTCCTGCCGAAGTTGAGATTATCCAAGAGGGTGAAGAGATACAGGTGAACCGCCGCAGTGAGTCGCGCAACGCGCGCCAGCGTCATGGTCTTTGCCGTACTCTTGTGGCCAACATGGTCGAAGGGGTATCCCAAGGGTTCCAAAAGAAGCTCGAGCTACAGGGCGTTGGTTACCGAGCGCAGGTTCAAGGTAAGAACTTGATCCTCAACGTTGGTTACAGCAATCCAGTCCAGATTGATCCCCCTGATGGTATCCAGTTTGCTGTTGAGACTAATACGAACGTTTCAGTCGCCGGTATCGACAAAGAAATTGTCGGCAACACCGCTGCCCGCGTGCGGGCCGTTCGTCCTCCGGAGCCCTACAAAGGTAAAGGAATTCGATACGCTGGAGAAGTGGTCCGTCGTAAGGCAGGTAAAGCAGGTAAGAAGTAATTATGAAAACCAGTCGCAAAACAGCAACGCGGCGGCGGCATGCTCGTATCCGTCGCAAGATGTCCGGTACAGCAGAGCAACCCCGGCTAGCGGTGTTTCGATCCAACCAGCATATTTATGCCCAGATCATTGATGATGTTAGCCAAACGACCCTGACGGCGGCATCAACGCTTGATCCCGAACTCAAAGATACCTTGGAAAAGGACACATCGACCTGCGGAGCTTCTACCCATGTGGGGCGTCTCGTTGCAGAACGTGCTAAGGCGAAAGGTATCACTCAGGTGATATTTGATCGGGGTGGGAAACTCTACCACGGGCGCGTTAAGGCATTAGCAGAAGCGGCTCGCGAGGCAGGACTAGAATTTTAGGTCTCCCTTTCAGGTAAGTATTCTTACGATATAGCGATATAAGCAGCGACATACACAGTGGATTAAGGCTATGGCAAATCGGCGTAAATCAAATAAATCACGCGAAAAAGAGTCGGAATGGCAGGAGCGCGTTGTTCAAATTCGTCGCGTTACCAAGGTTGTCAAGGGTGGAAAGACCCTGAGTTTCCGAGCCGTTGTGATTGTGGGTAATGAGCGTGGTCAAGTTGGTGTTGGCGTAGGCAAAGCCGGCGACGTCATCGGTGCAGTCCGCAAAGGGGTTGCCGATGCTAAGA
>JBARYO010000269.1:0-6091 GCA_049647905.1 Elainellaceae cyanobacterium
CGGGGCGATCGCCTGGTGGCGAAGCTGCGGGAGCTGGGGGTGGAGCCGGATGAGATGTCGTTGGGGTGAGGTGTTGGAGCGAATTGTGGCGTTTCTTCTGGCGTAAGGGTTAACTAGAGAGCCCTAGAATGTTTACAGACAGAGCGTAGATGAAACCCTTTCGCTGGAATGAAAGCAAGAATCGCCAGTTACAGATGGAGCGGGGAGTAAGCTTCGAGCAAGTTCTACAGGCTATTGAAGGTGACCGGCTTTTGGACGTTATTCGCCACCCCAACCAGGAGAAGTACCCAGCGCAACGGATCTTCATTGTTGAGATGAATCAATATGTTTACTTGGTGCCGTTCGTCGAAAATGACGAGGAGATTTTTCTTAAGACTGTGATTCCTAGCCGCAAAATGACAAAACAGTATTTAGGAGAATAGCCGCATGGTTTCTTTAGATGCAGAAGAATGGGCCATTTTGGAATCGGTTGAGCTAGGTGAGTGGCAGTCTGTGCCGAATGTAGCCCAGGAAATTGAGCGATATCAGCACTATGCTCAGACGCAAGCGGCTGTAGAGGCCGTTAGTTTGAGTTTGCCGACTAGAGATTTGCAGGTTCTGCAAGCTCTGGCGCAGCAGTCTGGAATCTCAGTGTCTTTATTGATGGCGACGGTGCTGCATCAGTTTGTGGCGAGTCGGCAACATGAGCAAGGCTGATTTTTGAGGGCCTTGCTAAACTTTCCTGTGTTGTGGTCTGTGTGAGTGTCGATCGCGATCAGTCTCCACAGCTCCAATTTATAGCCTCGCCCAGTGGTTGGCGGCTATATTTTTGCTTCACTAAGAACCTGAAGATAGCCATAAAATTCCGCAAGTCCCTCCCCCGTCACCGCCGAAACCTCAAACACAATTGCCTGCGGCACAATCTGCTCCAAATACCCCAGCGCCTCCTCCCGCCGAAACCCCACCGCCGCCGCCAAATCCACCTTGCTAATCACCACCACCTGCGCCGACTTAAACAGCGTCGGATACTTCAGCGGCTTATCCTCTCCCTCCGTCACCGACATCAGCACCACCCGCAAATCTTCCCCCAAATCGTAGGCCGCTGGGCAAACCAAATTGCCCACATTTTCAATCATTAGCAAATCGAGGTTGGGCAAATCGAGCTGCTGAGCCGCCTTAGCCACGCTATCTGCCTCCAGATGGCAAAGCGTCCCCGTCGTAATCTGCACCGCTGGCACCCCCGCCTGCCGCAGCCGCTCAGCATCCCGCTCCGTGGCCAGGTCTCCCACAACCACACCGGCCCGTACCGGATTAGCTCTTTGCTCCGAGTCATCCGGTCTCAACTGGTCGCGATCGCCTAGAAGCCGCTGAATCAGCGTCGTTTTACCCGCACCAGGGGCCGAGAGCACGTTGATCGCCAGCAGGTGGCGAAACCGCTCTCGGTTTTGCGCCGCGTATTGGTTATTCTTAGCCAGCACATTTTTGTGCAGCTGTAGAAGCCGTCGAGGGGCGGCTGTTTGCGCTGGCCCTGCCTGCACCGGTTTCACGTTACAACCACAAGTTCCACACATTTCACGACACCTCCAAAGACGCTAGCTCCAAGGCTTGCCCCTGACATACGCGATCGCTCACACAATGGCAACTGGGACAGCCATATACCCAGCCTGACGGCTGAAACTCACGGCGGCAGCGATCGCAATAGCAGCGGGCTGGAATAGCCTTGAGAACCAGCTCCGCCCCCTCTGCCAGAGTGCCAGCGCTGACCACATCAAAGGCAAAGGCCAGCGCCTCCGGCACCACCCCAGATAGTTCCCCCACATGCAGCTCAATGCGGTGGATTTTTTCGGCCCCCTGAGCTTTGGTGTGCTCTAGGGCGATCGCCAGCGTATCCTCCATCAAACTGACCTCGTGCATGATTGCTGATAAACCGTGATGAATTGCTCAAGTATTTCTAGGGCGCGGCGGCAGCCATCGTATGCTGCGCCAGACAGGGGATCGCCAATATCAAAGCTAGTGGCAGGAATCTGCAGCAGCCAGGTCTGGGGATGCTTGCCATAGAGAATTCCGACTAGGCTGAGTAGTGTCACAGGGCTACAGCTATGCGTTTCGACTGCCCGCAGCGCTCGGCTAGACACGTCAATCTGGTCGAGCTGCACCGTGATCTTGTCACAGCACGCATCGATAAAAATGACAATATCGACCTCAGACAGGTCAGCCGCAAGCTCGGGTGCCAGCTGATGCAGCGCCAGAATCCTCACCGACGTGAGCTGCAGCTCGTCCACGGCCCTCGCCACCCGAGGACCCACCGCATCGTCTCCCCGCAGCTCGTTGCCGTAACCAATAATCAGCAGACTGCAGGGAGGTGCCATAAGGGACATCATGATCGATAGCGCTGGTGGAGTACAGCGCCCTCGGCGCTAATGAGCTGGAGGCTCAGCGGCATTTGCCCAACGGCGTGGGTGGAGCAGCTCAGGCAGGGGTCAAAGGCACGGATGCCCGCCTCGACGCGGTTGAGCATGGGCTCTGGAATTTCAGGGCCGTGGATGTAGTGGCGGGCAATTTGGGCAATGGTGCGGTTCATCGCTAAGTTGTTTTGGCCAGTCGCAATAATTAGGTTGACCTGGGTCAGCAGCCCCGTAGGGTCGATTTTGTAGTGGTGAAACAGGGTCCCTCGCGGAGCCTCGCTCACCCCGACGGCCTCAAGCTGGTTGACATCAGCGCGGGACCTCAGCATCTTGCTTTGCAGGTCCGGGTCATCTAGGGCCTCCTCGATGCGCTCGATGCAGGTGAGAATTTCGATTAGGCGGGCGTAGTGGTAGAGAAAGGAGCTGTTGACCGTGCCGTTGGCCGCGCCGTACTGCCGGAAGTGCTGCAGCTCCGTTTCGGCCAAGGGGGTGCCCAGGCGATCGCACAAGTTCAGCCGCGCCAGTGGACCCACGCGGTACAGCCCATTCTCTAGATGGCAGTGCGAGGTCTGGTCAGGATAGCCCAAGGGCTTATAGTAGGGCGACTTGAGGTAGGAGTCAGGCTGCACCGCCTCACCGATAAACGTGGAATAGTTGGCGGCATCTAGGCGATCGGCGATGATGTTGCCTCCGCTGTCGATAACGCGCAGGTGGCCATCGTAGTGCTCCCAAGTGCCGTCCGGGGCCACCAGCCCCATAAACAGGCTAGGGAAGTTGCCGAAGATGTGGACTTCGCGCTGCAGGTCATCTAGCATCCGCCTAAAGCGCTCCAGCGCGGCGAGTATAGTTGTTTTCGCCTCCGGCAATCGCTGGTGAATCTCTTCCCGCCCCGCGTCAGACAGCCCCGAGCGCACCCCTCCCGGTACGGCCCAAGAGGGGTGGATTTTGCGGCCACCAAGCTGCTCAATCACTACCTGGCCAAACTGACGCAGCCGAATGCCCCCTCGGGCTAGCTCCGGCTCTGTCGCCATCAGGCCAAAGATATTGCGCTGGGCCGGATCGCTTTCCCAGCCCAGCAGCAGGTCGGGGCTGCTGAGGTGAAAGAAGCTTAGGGCGTGAGATTGGATAATTTGCCCCAGGTTCATCAGCCGCCGCAGCTTTTTAGCGGAGAGCGGAATTTGCACTGCCAGGAGGCGATCGCCTGTCTTGGCGGATGCCAGCAGGTGGCTTACCGGGCAGATGCCGCAGATGCGAGCCGTAATGCCTGGCATTTCCCAAAAGGGCCGCCCCTCACAAAACTTCTCAAACCCCCGGAACTCAGCGACGTGAAAGCGAGCGTCGCTCACCTCTCCCTGCTCATCTAGGTAGATAGAAATTTTGGCATGGCCTTCAATACGCGTAACGGGATCGATGACGATTCGTTGTGCCACAGGTGCCGCCTCAACGTCAGAACGTGGTCTTACAGCCCAACCGCATATCTTCAAAGATGCGCCAGGCAATGTCGCATTCTTGCTCCGTTTGGGCGTCTGCATCGTCAAGGATCTGGGCGTGCTGCAGCGCTTCTTTAATCCGCTGGGCAAGCTCGTCTGACGAGGCGGAGGCCGCGTATCCCTTGATCAAGATATCGGTAACGGAGACAATGCCGAACAGCTCGTGGTTCTCAACCACAGGAGCTCGGTGAATCCCGGCATTGGAGAGGATACGCGAGGCTTCGAGGATAGTAGCAGTGAGGGGTATACAAATGCAGGGCTGCCGCATAACGCTGCCAATGCGGGTAGAGCTAGGGTTTTTCTCTTCGGCGATGACCTTGTAGACGATATCTTTCTCGGTCACAATGCCGTAATTGCCATCCTCATGACATTTCTCGACAATCAGCGATCGCACCCGCTTTGCCCGCATCAGCCAAATCGCATTTTCCACGGTAGCGGAGCTGCGAATCATGATGACGGGCTTGGTCATAATGTCTTTGACAGTTAGCATAATAGAAACTCCCTAAAGTGGCTACAGATCGTCTTGCTACGGACAAGTTTGTAAGCAGAATAATGCCTATCCCTATGACTGCAAAGTGAAAAAGCAAACCACTGCTGTGCCGCAAAGATGAGCTATCAATCGCTATCAATCTACGACAAGATTCTGAGGATGATATGAAGAGAAAGAGTCGTAAGCTAGAGTAGAAGAGTGGATTACCGGAGATTAGGAGCGCCGGTTGAAGCAAGTATTGATTTAACGTCAATGAATAAAAGACACACCTTTCTCACAAAAGAATTATTTCATCGCTTTCAAAATATCCAGAGTATTGCTGAACCGGGCGTAGCTCACCACAATCGCTTGCAAATTAGTGCTAGTAAAATCAACCGCAATTGGCATCAAACGAACGCTGAACTATCCAAATCGAATATAGTCAGGCCCTGATAGATAAGGGCGATCGCCCGTTAAAAGTGGCTCCAACATCGCTCTGATGCGGTTGGCATCAGGAGGACAGCCCGGCAGGTAGAACTCCACCGGCACGACTTGATGTACCGGCACCACCGCATCTAGAAGCGGCGGCAGGATATCGGACTGGGGAATTTTTTGGGCGACGTCTGCGGCCTCAAGGTATGCGCGGGTAAGAACTGACTCAGCGCCGCCTAAGGGGTTACGCAAGGCCGTGACGTTTCCCGTAACGGCGCAGTCGCCAAAGGAAACTAGGCAAGCGGTGCGATCGCGCACTTGGTGAATCATCGTCAGGTGATCTTGGTTGGCGATCGCGCCTTCCACTAAGGCTATATCTACCCCATCAGGGTAGGTTTTGATATCGGCAAAGGGGCTATAAACTAAGTCTACCTGGCGGGCCAAGTCAAACAGCCATTCATCGAGGTCGAGAAACGACATATGGCAACCCGAGCATCCCCCCAGCCATACGGTGGCTAGCCTAATTCGGTTCATTCTCCCTCCTGCCTCAGCCACTGCTGCTTTTGACGCGCAGCAGCAATAAAGCTGAGCTGATCGCGATCGTGCTGCATTTCTCCGACAGTCGACCCCCGGTGGAATAGCGCCCCCGTAGGGCAGGCATTGACGCACTTGCCGCAAGAGGTGCAGCTTGACGCCTCTCCCCAGGGCTGGTTGAGGTCGCTGATAATATGGGAGGCGTGACCGCGACCGGCCATATCCCAGGTATGGGCTCCCTCTAGCTGATCACAAACCCGAATGCAGCGGGTGCAGAGTACGCAGCGGTTGTGGTCCAGCCCAAAGCGCTCGTGGGACAAATCGACCGAGCGCTTTGGAAACTGGTAGGGCACCGACAGATGATCGATTTCCATCTCCACCGCCAGATCCTGAAGCTCACAGTTGCCGTTAGAGACGCATACCGCGCAGATGTGGTTGCCTTCAGCCAGCAGCAGCTCCACAATCATGCGCCGATAAGCTCCAAGCCGCTCGCTGTGGGTCTGGACCACCATCCCTTCGGCAACGGCAGTGACGCAGGCCGGCAGCAGTTTAGACTGGCCTTCTACCTCTACAAGGCAGAGGCGACAGGCCCCCACGGTTGAGACGCCCTCCAAGTAGCACAGGGTAGGAATGTGAATACCCGCTGCTGTAGCCGCGTCTAGCAGGGTTTCTTCGGCGCGGGCGCTGACGAGCTGGTTGTTGATGATGAGGGTTTTGACGGCCATGGTTTACCAAAGTCCTGCTGAGTCTAAAGCACATTCGAACTGCGATCGCGGCGATAG
>JBARYO010000270.1:0-8296 GCA_049647905.1 Elainellaceae cyanobacterium
CAACCAGAGGGCGGCATAGGGTCAGGAGGCAGAAGTCATTGGGGGACTTGACCACCCGGATACCCCGCGCCGCACGCAAAAAACGCTCAGACAGGTAGACGATGGCGTCGTCCAGGCTGGCGGATGGCAGTTTAAACGTTGTCTTTAGAGATTTGGAGGGCATACCGCAGATGGATGCGCGCGTTGCCTACGTCTGGATAATAGCGTGTCCCTGTCGCCGCTGCTGTATCATGGCGCTAGTCTCGGTGGTGACGATATCTTGGGAGGAGGTGCCAAAAGCGACCAGCCCTCCACTTGGTCAAGAACCAGGCTTTGATTGACCCAGGGACGCTGCCGCGCCGCCTCATCCAGCAGCAGATACGCCCCACGCTGCCATTGCCGCCGCAGCTGCGGATTCCCCGCTGGAACAACCCGGCGATCGCTATAGAAATCGAGGGAGGGACGGTGGTTGGGGTGAGAGGTCAACACCTTCGCCTCGGGCGGAACATACGCTTGAATTAGGGCGGCGACGGGCTTGACGGGGTAGTCTTCTGCCAGCTCCCACACCCAGTGCGGTGAGGCGACAAACGGCAGCAGCGATAGGTACATCCCCCAAATCAGTAGAGGGACAAACAGGGAATCGCGCTGGCCCAGCCGCCACAGCGCCGCGCTCATGGTGAGGCCGATTATGCCCAAGCTCAGGGCGAGTAGGAGAGAATCTCCTGCCATCGCAAAGTAAACGCAGCCCGCCCAGCTCACCATTGCCACCAGCCCCAGCCCCAGGCTAATGCCTAGACTATAGCGATAGGTCGGCGTCAGCTTAGCCGAATAGCCCCCGATGGTCTGCCACAGCCGCCGCAGTTCCACCCCTGCCAGCAGCGATAGCACCGGGTAGAGCGGGAAGACATACCAGGGCAGCTTGGTCCCCATGCTAGAGATGACGGCTAAATAGCCCAGCGTCCACAGCACCAGCAGCTTGCCCCAGCTGCGCCAGCGATCGCGCCAGGCAGCCCGTAGCCCTATCGGCACAAACAATAGCCAGGGCCAATCGCCCTTCAGCAGCTCCAGCAGATAGAACCAGGGCGGCCCCTGATTTTGCTCCACCGCTGTCCACACCCGATTCAGAGACTGATCAAACAGGTGGACCATCCAGAACCCACTGCCGTAGCGCAGCCCCTGCAGCAGGTACCAGCCCACGGCTGGCAGCAGGCCCAAAAGCAGCCCTATCCACAAATAAATAGAGCGCAAGAACCGGGGAGAGTCCCACACCATGAACCCCAGCCCGATGCCACCCAGCAACAGGCCCAGCGCCCCTTTCGTCAGCAGCATCAGGCTCAACCCCAGCCCAGCCCCAAGGCTCCAGTACGGCTGCCGTCGCGATCGCAGCAGGCTGAGCAGCATCACCAAAAAAAAGCAAACGCTGGCCCCATCTAACATAGCCAGACGCCCGTGGCGCACCACCGGCAGGGAGGCCAGGTAAACCGTGCTGCCCAACAGCGCTGTCAGCCGTCCGGGCCACAGCTCACGACCCACGAGATATAGCAGCGGCACCGATAGCCCACCCAGCAGTGCCCCCGGCAGTCGGGCCGCCCACTCGCTGACGCCAAAGGTGCGAAAGCTGAGAGCGATGAGGCCATGGATGAGGGGCGGCTTGTTGAAGTAGGGTTCGCCGTGGAGGATGGGGTAAAGCCACTGCGATAGCGGCAGCCGATACAGCTCCCGCGCTACCCCAGCCACCGTCCCCTCATCCCAGTCCCGCAGCGGCAGGGTGCCAAGGTTGAGGGTGAAGATCAGCAGCGCTGCTCCCGTCAGCCCCAGCAGAAGCAATCCTTCCGAGTAGCGATCTATCCAGGCGGCGGTGCGCTGCGCTACTCGCTCAATTGAAGCGCTGCTCACGGCGAGGGCTTGTTGGGGGAGAGGGAAAACAGCCGAAAGTAGATTGTGCTGAAGATTTCCTTCAGCGGAATTGCCAGGTAGGTGATGGGGTTCACCGTCACGATAATGAGGCGAATATCTCGCTTGGCGAGGGCAATCACCATGCGGGCCACCCAAGGAGCACCCATGACGCCATAGGGGTTGAGCTGGCTCTTAAACGGTCCTAGGACGATTTTGCGCACGATGCAGGGGGCATCTAGCCGCCGCAGGGTCACCAGGTCCCCCAGCAGCCGCTTGGAGATTTCATATAGCGGGCTGAGGGCGGGGGAGACTTCTGCTTCTGAGGTGTTGACCCACAGTTCTTTGGTGGCGCGATCGCTCGGCCCGGTGACGGTCTCAAAAAAGATCTCCGCCAGCCGCCAGCTGGACAGGGCATTCACCTCCAGGGACTTCTGAATCGCCTCTGGGGTGCGATCGCCATGGACGTTGATGCCGTGGTTCAAAATTAGGATATCGGTGCGCTGGAGAACGCTGCGTAGGGATTCTTCTTCCCCAGCGGCCCAGATCACCACTTCGGCGCGATCGTGGGCGAGTTCAGATGAGGTGAGGGCGATGGGCTTCGCCCCCTGCTGCACTAGCTGGTCGATCAGGGCTTGGCCCAGGGTGCCTGACGCTCCCGTCACGGCGACGGTTTTGTTTTTGAGGGCAAGGCTGGTGCCCAGAAGCTTATCCACTATTGTGAAATGCCCGCCATAATACGCCGTGGTCTCGTCGAAGTGGTGCCGCCAGTGGTAGGTGCGGTTGACCCGCCAGCTGTCAGGCCGCACGTCTAAGGCTCCGGGCTTGTGGGTGAGATCGCTGTCCATCAGCCAGCCCTGGGAGCGGGCGATCGCCCCGCCGAAGAAGCCCAGAGAATATAGGATGCCGAGTCCGGTGGCGTAGGCTTGGGTACTCCACAGCAACAGCATCGCTGCCGCCAGCATGACTAAGGATTCTGGCGCGTCGTTGTAGAGCTGGGCTTTGCGGTAGGTCTCTAGGTTGATGATGCTGAAGTCTTTGCGGTAGAGCTGGTGATGCAGCTTATGCAGCCGCAGCAGGGGGGGCCAGTAGTGGCTGACGACGTGGTAGGCGTCGCGAACGATCTCGACGAGAACGACTGACCCGAGGCCAAGCCCAATGGCGAGTGCAGCATGGAGTAACAATGCCCTGCTCATAAACTGTTGTGCGGTGATGATGTGGGTAGCGGTATGCCACTATAGGTCATACCCATTAAATTTTGCACACAATTCGTTGCGTTTTCACCGAGATTCTTCACGTTGGCGGATAGAGGCGCAGCTTCACCACAGCTGCAAGTTCAATATGACCACCACACGTTAGAGTTTTTCCAGGCTCTGTACGGGCTGTCAGGCGGAAGGCTAGCAGGTCTATGTCAGCTTACCCCCCTGGCCCTCTGTAGGTTTCATCAGGGTCTCGACCTCCGTCTTGAATTTCCCCCGGTCAAATTTTGAGGTGTATCGCAGGTGGATGACGACATCTTTAATATCTAGCTGACTGTCTTCAACCAAGGTTGGGTTAGTTGCCAGCGGCATGTCTAGCTGCCATCGAGATACCGCACCAGTGCCCTCAAAGGGGAAGTAGCGATCGTCCCGGAAGAAGTCTAGGGTGAACATGCCCAGATCTTCCGAGGGCTTGGAGATGGCAATTTGCTGGTTGCTGCGCCAGTTGACCCGCAGGGTGCTGGTACCGGGCTGGTCGCCGCCGTTCCCTATCAGGTACTCCACGGCATTGCTGTCTGGAACCAGCAGGGTTTTGTTGCTGGTCTGGTGCAGGGTGGCATGAACGGCATCGTAGGGGTCGATTCGGCCCTTGGGGCTGATCGAGATGGCGATGGTTTTGATTAAGCGGCAGTAGTGGCCTGGGAAGTCGAGGTTAAACAGCCGCTCACCCAGGGTAAAGTCGCAGACGCCGTTTTGCTTGAGATCGTTGAGCTGGTCTGGGAAGGTGCGCTGCATGGAAATCACCTTCTCGATGTCCTGGAAGCGACTGTCTTGGTCTAGCCGCACCTTATCCATGCGGTTGAGTTCCAGCATCAAAGACTCGCCTGCCAGCAGGCCCTTCTTGAGGCTGTCCCAGTGGCCGGGGGTGATGAAGGTTTGGGTGGTGGGCAGCTCGTACTGCAGGGCCTTTTCGGCGGCTTTGGCGAGGTCGTAGGCCAGCTTGTAAGCCTGAAAGTACAGCCCGGAAAGTCGGCCCACCATCCAGCTGCGCAGCTCACCATTGACGAATTTGCTGCGATAAAAGTCCGCCACCTCTTGGTGGTGCTGAAGCTCTTTAGAGTGAATGGTTTGCTCAAACTCAGCGCGGCTGAGGCGAATTTGGGCCACCTCAATCTGTTTGTTGATTTCTTCCAGGTCTACGTCAGCGGTTGATTTTTCGCTTTCCCACTCGGCATAGCGACGCTGATACTCGCCAATATCTTGGGCCATATCAGCTCCAAATTCGATGATATCGGCAGCGACTTTAAGCACTCCGCCATCGGCTTTGATTGCTGCAGCAAGTTCATCTCCTCCAAAACTGGTTCCAAGGACAGGACTCCCACCAAAGCCACTGGAGCCAAACTTAAAGTCGGCGAATGTTCCAGCGACTTCAGCAGCAACGTCTATTTTGAAGCCTGCCCATGTCCTTAATCCCTTAACAACATTTTTAAGCGTTATTGCCGTTGCTTCTGAATCGCTGAGAGATAGTCCGGCAGTTCCATCTTCTAGCAGCCCTTGATAATACTCTTGCCGTCCGACAACGTTTTCCTTGCTAATTTCCAGAGCCTCAATCTCGCCTTGAGCTTCCGAGACCTCGAACTCTCTTAACGTAGTCGTCAAATTAAGGATATTGCGCTCGTGGGTGAACTGGAGGGAGCTTAACTGCCCGTTTTCTTTGGCCTCTAAAGCATCAAAGAACGCAGCGCCAAAGTCCATGACCATCGAGACAACTTCCTTGGCCTGCTCCAACACCGCGCCATAGCGGTAGTGGGGCACCGCGCCGCTGACGTCGGCTAGCCCACCGCCGATGCCCTGTCCGCCAGCCACCGCCTGCACCAGCGCTGCCGGGTCAATGGGGGGTTGGAAGAGGGCCTGCTGCCGAAAGATGCCTTCGATGTTGAGGCTGTGGCGGATTTTGTAGAGTCGATCTTCTACCAAGTCCCAGTAGCCAATGAATTTCTCATTCTCAGGAATGCAGAAATGGGTGAGTACCTGACTGTGGGGATTAAGGCTGATGTGGTTTGCATTGGCGTCACTTGCCCCTTCCACCTGGGTCAAAAACTCGATGGCATCGTCGTAGCGATCGCTGAACTGTTCATAGGTACCGACCTCGGCAAGCTCTTTTATTTGCTTACCGACGGGTCTTGGCCCCAGCAGGTTGAAGGCCAGCACGTAGATCATCATCGCCTCGGTAACCGACTCGCGGGTATCTTGGGCAAACAGGGAATCACCCCAGTCCAGCAGGTTGTCGATGTACTTCATGACAATCGCCTTTTGGTAGGCGCTCATCCGCAGGGCGGCGATCGCATGGGGGTCGAAGGGGTCTTCCCGGTAGGCCGTCAGCGCCCGCTCACTGGTCAGGATTTCGTCTAGGCGATTCAGCGATAGATTGCGGAACGGCAGGTACTGCCAGTACTGGTCGTTGCCGGAGGCTGAGTCCGCTGCTGCTGTGGGGTTGAAGATGTAGTGGTACCACTTCTGAGCGTCGGCAAACTGCTGGTTGGCGTTGAGCTGGTTGGCGATCAGGAAGGGAATATGGAAAAAGATTTCCTCGTAGTAGAGGGCATAGCTCCCTTCAAAGTCAATTTGAGTTGGGATATTGTTGCGATCGCGCGGTACGTGGGCCTCGTTTGGCCGATATGTCGCCCAGAAGTCAATTTCTCCTGCCTGCTGAGACTCTAAGCTGAGAAACTTGTCGATGCCGCCTTCGAACAGGTTTTTACTCAGCTCATAGACAGCATAGGTATCGAGGCGCTCGAACTGAAATTTAACGTCGCTCACCGCTGCGGTGGCCGGGGCCTGATTAGACCCAAGATTAAGGCTGACTGAAATCGCCGAAACCTGATCACTGGATTGATTCTCCTGATCGTCAAAATTCACGCTCATCAGCTCTGCCGCCGTCAGCACAGGCAGCTCATTGCCAGCACTGTCTAAGAAAAGTGCCTTAATCAAGAACTGATCGTCGCTTGTATCGACAACGTACCACCCGGGTCGGTTATGGACGTCGATAAAGGTAACTTCTTGGTTTTGCAGCCGCTTAATCAAAAAGTCGCTGGCATCAGTCGAAAATTCTGGTGAATCCAGCAGGTGACCTTCCCCTGTCGTGGCAAAGTCCCGTATCGATAGATCCGTTTCCTCAACTAAACTCAACGCCGCTTCGAGTGGTCTATCATTGTCCCGATAGGTGCGCAGCCGAACGTCGTAGTTCGGCTGCTGCCTTGCCTCGAATTCCAGCGTGAAGCCTTGATCCACTAAGTTGTTGCGGATGCTCTTGGCGTCGTCACCGTAGAAGATGATGATGCGCTCTCGTTCCCCCACTAGGCGGCTAGGCAGCGCTCCCCGGAACTCGATGGGTAGCGTCAGCGCCAAGCCGTTCCCCTCGACGAGGGTCATCGTGGATGAAACCTCCCGCCGGTCGAGCGGTAGGGCAAACAGGCCGTCGCTAGTGACCTTGCGGTGGGTTTTCTCTGCCGCGATCTGTGCTTCTGGTCTGGTCTGGTTCCAGAGCTGAAATTCGGCCATCAAGGTCGAGAAAATAGTAGCGGCGCGGCGCTGTCTGCCGAGTTCTAGTAATTCCCCCTCGGGTAACTGGCGGCTTGCCAAAAAGTCTTCTGCTTTGGTTGGCCTGCTATTACCTTGCTGATGCTGCAGCAAAGTCGTCTGATAGCCCTCGATAGAATCTTGGCTGGTTCTTTGAAGGGCGATCGCGATGTGCTGCCACTTGCCCATCGGGAGCTTTAGGGTTAGCGCCTGTGCCGGGTCGCCAAAACCTACAGCTAGGGTTACTGTTTTAGACTCCCACTTAGGTTTTTCAAACTCCTGCAAGAGCTGTTCTGCTGTAGTTGTTCTGACGCGCTCAGCAGTCTCCTGAGCCGTCCTGCCCTGCTGAGATGCCACTGTCTCTCGATCGTTGGCAACTCCCTCCAGTCGGCTTGCCGCTTGTTCTGCTGAAGCGGCAGCAGTCTCTAAAGCCTGTTTTTGGTCGGAATCATCTGGTTCCTTATTGGCAGTTCTACGCGCTTGTGTGGCGGCAGTGCGCGCCTTCGTGGCAGCGGCCCTTGCGTCAATAGCTGTCACCCTTGCCCCAATGGCCTGACTAAGGCTACCCTCGACGGCATCGATCCCGTCGTCAACAACAGTATTGTTAGTGCCTGCCGATATTGCCTCTAGATCTGCAAGGCCCTGCCGTAGGGCTTCCAACGTAGGCTCACCGCTGTTAACGGCCTTTGAGGCGGCATCTGTCTGGAGCAGCGCCCTGGCAACGGCCTCTTCTCGCTCCTGAGCGCCTCTAATAGGGGCAACATCATTGGTCGCCGTGACCCTAAATCTTCCACTGTCATAGTCGACTAGCGTTACGATCTGCTGTAGGCTCTCCGCCTCAACTGTCGTTCTGCCCCTAACGTGATAGGGATTCAATGATATATCGCTAGGCGCAGGCAGTACGGTATCTTGAACCTCATTCGGAAGCTGGTTGCTCTTTGAACCAACGTACTGAAAATCCGAGTCAAAACTGTCAAACTTTACCCAGAATGACCAGGTCAGCGCTGTCATATCAAAGCGAGGCGACACAACTGCCAATCTGGTGTTCACATCAACCTGAAGAACTTGAGGATTGCGCTCTTCTTCGGGTTCGCTTACGGTCTGCTGTGGCCTGAAATCAACTGTCCGCTGAGCATAGAGCGAATGCCATTTGACTTGCGCATACTCCGCTTCGGATAGCTCGGTTTCTAAATAGGTCTGGGGCGAGATCCAGAGTTTTCCAAAGTTGTAGTAGGAATATTTGACGATGGTTTTGTAGATGTCAACATTCTGCTGAACGCGGCCAACAATGCGCGTGTCGTACAAATAGGAATCGTCATCAATGGTCCACTCGCCCTGCTCCAGCTTGGTAACCTCCTCTGAGCCAAGCTCTGCCTCTAAAATTTCGCGAGCTGCCTTGAGATCCTCAATGGCGGCATCCAAATCCTGCTTGAAATTGTTCAATAGATATATGGTCTTCCCCTTGAATGGCCCCCGCGATATTTTAGACGTCTGAGTATCTCTATTGATGCTGTCTCGCAAATAGACAAAATGTCCCTCGCTGGGCGTCAGGTCCCTCAGCTCGTTTCGCTCTTCAATCACAAAGCCCTCATGGTCGCTGTGCTCCACAACTTTAGAGCGAAGGGTTTCCAGATCGCCCTGGGCTC
>JBARYO010000271.1:0-1668 GCA_049647905.1 Elainellaceae cyanobacterium
GAGCGGCTGACGCCCTACTCCAAAAAGCTAGAGGAGAACTGGGGACCGGCCCCCGGCAACCTCAACAGCGATGGCCAAAACCTGCTTGTCTACGGTAAGCACTTTGGCAACCTGTTTATCGGCGTGCAGCCCACCTTTGGCTACGAAGGCGACCCCATGCGGCTGCTGTTCTCCCGCTCCGCTAGCCCCCATCACGGCTTTGCCGCCTACTATACCTACCTAGAGAAAATCTGGAAGGCGGATGCGGTGCTCCACTTTGGCACCCACGGCTCCCTGGAGTTTATGCCCGGTAAGCAGATGGGTATGTCCGGAGACTGCTACCCTGACAGCCTTATCGGCAGCACCCCCAACCTCTACTACTACGCCGCCAACAACCCCTCTGAGGCCACCATCGCCAAGCGCCGCTCCTACGCGGAGACCATCAGCTACCTGACCCCCCCGGCGGAGAACGCGGGGCTGTATAAAGGGCTAAAGGAGCTGAGCGACCTAATCGGCTCTTACCAAACCCTAAAGGACACCGGACGCGGAGAGGCTATAGCCGCCGCCATTGTGGAAAAGAGCCGGGTGGTGAACCTGGACAAGGATATCGAGCTGCCGGAGGACGTGAAAACCCTAAGCAGCGAAGACCGCAACACCCTGGTGGGCAAAGTCTACATCAGGCTGATGGAGATTGAGTCGCGGCTGCTGCCCTGCGGCCTGCACGTCATCGGCGAACCCCCCACCGCCACTGAAGCGATAGCCACCCTAGTCAACATTGCCGGGCTAGACCGCCAAGAAGAGGGCATGAAGAGCCTGCCCCGCATCATTGCCGAGAGCCTGGGCCGGGACATCGAGGAGATTTACCTCAACAGCGATCGCGGCGCGCTGGACGATGTGCAGCTGCTGGCGGATGTGACCGAAGCCATCCGGCTGGCTGTTGCCGCTATGGTCAAAGAGCAGACCGACGCCGAAGGCCGAGTCTCCAAGGTGACCAAGCTCAGCTTCTTTAACATGGGCCGCAAAGCCCCCTGGATGGAGTCGCTGCACCAGTCGGGCTACCCCAACGTCAGCGCCGACGATCTCAAGCCCCTAATCGAATTCCTAGAGTTTTGCCTCAAGCAGGTGGTGGCCGACAATGAGCTGGGCGCTCTGCTGCAAGGCCTAGAAGGCCGCTACGTGCTCCCCGGCCCCGGCGGCGACCCGATTCGCAACCCGGCAGTGCTGCCCACGGGCAAAAACATCCACGCTTTAGACCCCCAGTCCATCCCCACCACCGCCGCCGTGCAGTCGGCCAAAGTGGTTGTGGAGCGGCTGCTGGAGCGACAAAAGCAAGAGAACGAGGGCCGCTACCCCGAAACCATCGCCTTCGTGCTGTGGGGCACCGACAACATCAAGACCTACGGCGAATCCCTAGCTCAGGTGATGATGCTGGTGGGCGTGCGCCCCGTGCCCGATTCTCTGGGCCGGGTGAACAAGCTGGAGCTGATTTCTTTAGAGGAGCTGGGCCGCCCCCGTATCGACGTGGTGGTCAACTGCTCCGGGGTGTTCCGAGACCTGTTCATCAACCAGATGGCGCTGCTGGACCGGGGCATCAAAATGGCGGCGGAAGCTGTGGAGCCCCTGGAGATGAACTTTGTGCGTAAGCACGCGCTGAAGCAGGCGGAAGACAGGGGCGTCAACCTGCGTCAG
>JBARYO010000272.1:0-3869 GCA_049647905.1 Elainellaceae cyanobacterium
GGCGCGTCAGTCCGCTATGCCCAAAGCCGCTTGGTTAAAACGCGCATGACTTCGTTAGGGTTGCCGGTGGGCAGGGGCCTTGTCCAGAGGATGGGTTCGGCGTAGTCGAAGTGGTGCATGGCGTGAACGTGGCTGGTGACGGCGCGGGGGGCACCGATGGCCACGATGCGCAGGATGTAGTGGCCGTCACCGCTGGGGTTGCCGGTGGGGGGCAGGGGCACCGAGGGAAAGGGCAGGGCTTCTGGGTAAGGATCGGGGTGGCCATAAGAAAGGCTAGAGTCGTTGGGGGTGATTCCACCGCAGGAGAAGCTGTGCCCCGTAGCAGTCTCGGGACGAGAGTTGTGGGTCATTTTGTTGTCTCTTGATGGTTGTTTTATAACGCGCCCAAACACAAGCCACCCCGCTTGCTGTTGCCTGGGGAGGCGTGGCAAATGAGGTGGGCCATCAAGAGAGTTGTAAACTCACTGTTAGGTCCGCCGATCTGCCTAGTCCAGTGTCGCGCGGGCTTAGCTCTCTGAAGGTGGTACGAACACCTTTGGAGAGCGCCTGTGCCTGAGCGCTAAGCGGGATAGTACAGGATTATTGCGGTCAGTGCAACCGTGGTGGAGAAATTTTTGGTCGGCTTGGCGCTTGGCTAGTCGTTGAACCTGCATTTCACCTCAATCTGAAAGTTGCCTTCGGCTGCGCCCTGGGTTAGGACGGGTAAGCCAGTGGAGCCAGAGACTTTGATGCCAAACTTGAGGGTCATTTCTTCGACGTTGGCCCCGCCTACCGTTTTGAACGCGCCGATAGCATATTCGGCGTAGCCCTGGAGGGTGCTGTGGATGTCGGTGAGCTTGGCTTTGACGTCGTCGGTGAGACCATAGGATTCCTCGTCGTCAGCATCGCCAGGGGTAGGGGCATCGGGGATGTCGAGGGGTTCGGTGACTTCGATATACATGGTGTGGGTATTGCCGTAGCCGTCTTCAATGACGAGGCGATCGATGTCTGACATTGCGTTTCGGACGGTAGGACGAGCGTCTCTTGATGTGGCCATCGGATTATAAAAGAAAAACAGAACCTCCTCTATCCTAGATTCTATCTAATCAAAGTGACAAAAGAGGGATAAGTGACAGTCATCTTGATATGACGCGCGAGAAAGCCACCAAACGCTCATCGGCCCACTTTTTCTACGTAAAGTACTTGAAATTCCTGCAGCAGTGTTAAACAATGTCAAGAGCGCTACATCTGCAAGCAAAAGGCTACTCTGCTTGCAGACATCTTCGTGCCAATAGCAAAACAAGCGGAGCTGAGCCCTGGCTTTGTCCTGCCGGACGAGCCTTTGAAGCAGTAGCTGAGAGCCGTTGGTTTATGAGGAACCAGGCCCTCTTGTCGGGAAAGCCAGCCTCATTTCAACCCAAACTCACGCCGGTTCAACCCAAATCAGCTTCCCCTTAAAATCGCTCCAGTGCATCGCTATCCTCTAAAGCCCCTCACTCGCAGGGTCTACCAATATTCAAACTTTCACGGACTACAACAATCTCAGCTATGAAAATCCGATCTGTTTTGCTCTCTAGCCTCACCGCCCTCACTGCGAGCAGCATTGCCCTGGTAGCCAAAGCCGACACTGTGCCAGCCCACTGCGACCTCTACGCCCCCGGCGAAGACTACGCCTACCTGTCAAGCAACTGCACCTTCTCCCAGCGCCAGGGCCACATCGGCGTTCAGCTCCAGACCAACGGCGCTCGCTATGAGCTTGACCCCGTAGGAGACCGTCCCGGCAACTTCATCGACCAACACGGCAACGCTGTCTATCGGGAGAGCGGTATCGGCAACGCAGGCCAGATTTTCCGGCTGGGGGACGGCTCGGCGCTCTATGTCTACTGGGATGACGCTAGCAGCTACGGCAGCGCCCCAGTTGGCACACAGGGCCAGACTGCTCAGCGCGTGGCAACTCTGATGGCCTATGAGCGCGGATCGCAAATCAACCTGCGCAGCGAGTCCACCATCTACTCGCGGGCGGTAGGCTACGGTCTGGCGGGGGACCAGGTGAATATTTTGAACTGTGTTCAGGATAGCGACACCACTGGCAGCAGCCTCAATTGGTGCCGCGTTCAGTTCCTTACATCCGGAGCCATCGGCTGGATTCGCAGCGATTTCATCATCTTCCCCAGCGACGGCACGCTGTAGTAGAGCGCTAAGCGTAAGCCATATCAATTCAGCACCTATTCAGCCCAGATTTTTGACCATGACTCGCAACACAACCTTTCTCGCAGCCCTATTCTGTCTCGGTGTCCTGAGCCTTCCCGTCGCCACCCAAGCTTCTCCAAGGGAGCCGCTTTACGTCGCCCAAGCCTCCCTCACCACCTACATGACCCCCCAGGACGCCAACAGGATCGCCGTGCAGATTTCCGAAGGCGAGTTCTTCTTCTCAGGCATCATGCAGCGCACCTACGGCAACCTATTTAGCGCCTCCGATAACCAAGTGCGGATCACCTACGATCGCGATACAGGGAGAGTGGTCGTGATCAACATGGTGACCGGCAACGAGTTCTTCAACTACTTCTTTACCGAAGCCGCCAGCAGCTCGAACACGGCAAGCAGCCCGGTCTCAACGCCTGTTACCTACACCACGCCGCAGAACGCTAACCAGATTGCTATTCAGATTTCTGAGGGCGAATTCTTCTACTCTGGCATTCTTGAGCGTACTTCGGGCAACACCTTCATTGGCTCAGACGGTAGGGTGCGCGTCATCTACGATCGCAGCGCAGCTCGGGTTGTGGTTATTAATGTAGTGACCGGTACCGAGTTTTACAACTATGCCTACAGCGATATCAGTGAAGGTGCCCTCTAAGCTGTGATCCTTGCCGCAGGTTTACCCAAGCAAAGATCGCCGTTATCGTGTTAGGCGCAGCGGCGTTAAGAACAGGACCTCGAGACAGCGATCGCGATCGCTAAATCGCTCATGAACTGTCACGTGAGAGGAGGGCAGACAGCACCCGGCCCGCCTCTCACAGATCATTTAGGACTATTGCTATACAGGAATGAGGTTCGATCTAATTCGTCTCAATCGAGCGCTGCGCCTAGCCCTGGGATTTCTTATTGCCCTGAGCATCGCGCTAGTTGCGCAACCTAGCCAGGCTCAGTTCTCTCTACCAGATGGCTTTGGAGAAGAGGGATCGGCGTCCCCTCCTACCGAGGTAGACCGCTACGGTAATATCGAGGCGATCGCTGTTGAATCTCCCCTGAGCGCCCGCGTACTGTTCACCATTGCCTCCCCCACGGTGTACGACCGCAGCCCCGATGCTGCGGGGGAAAAAGCACCAGTTGAGCAGCGGGCGGCAGAAATTCAGGATAAGCTCGTGCTCCTACTGGAGCGGGGAATGGACCCGGAGACCGCCGTATTTGAGGTATCTACGCTACGCAACAGCACCATCATTGACGTTCGAGATGCGCAGTATCCACGGCCTTTGGTGCTAGCGACAGTGACTGCCTTTGATGCCGACTACAACGGCCTGCTAATCGATAGCTTGGCCGAGGAGTGGCGCGATATTTTAGAAGATGACCTGCGGAGTGGCTTGGAAAAACTGCCGCAAGATCGCGAGCGAGCCGTTCAAATTGTCCTGGGTCTCATCCTGATTACCGCGGTAGTATTTGGACTGAAATACGGCGTGTACCAGCGGCAGCGATCGCTAAGACGGCGCAAGCAAGCCATCAATGAAGCTGCAGCCAGCGAAGAAGCGACAACGATTCCGCAGACCGAGAGGCCTCAGCGCTCGGGGAGTGAGCAGGTCATTCAGCGGCAAACGAGTTTCTTGCAGAGACTCCCCCAGATTTTTAGCTTAGACCGGCGTCTTGCCCTATTGGACTTTATTCAGTGGGGGCTGTTT
>JBARYO010000273.1:0-9340 GCA_049647905.1 Elainellaceae cyanobacterium
CATCTGAGCGATGGATGCTTCATTGAGGTCAACGATAGCTTTCTAGGATTGACCGGCTATAGCCGTGGTGAAGCCTTGGGTCGAACATCAATTGAGCTTGGGTTGTGGTGCGACCCGAGCGATCGCCGCGACATTGTAGAAAATATTCAAAAATCAGGAGCGGTGCGAAACCAGGAAATCAAGTTTCGCCACAAAGATGGACATGTTCTCCATACGTTGCTGTCGACATCCGTATTCGATATTGGTCGCCAACCCTGTTTACTAACGGTTGTGCGGGATATCACTGAGTGGGAACGGACCCAAGACAATCTCAGGATATTGGCAGAACGCGATCGCCTGTTTGCCGAAACGACAATTCGCATTCACCACTGCTTAGACTTGGAAGATATTTTAGAGGCAACCGTTACGGAGGTGCGGCGCGTGCTCAACGTCGACCGCGCCTTTGTCTATCAGGTAGACCGTGATAGCTCTAGCAAAATTGTGGCTGAATCGCTGGCTCAGCCCTTTCCTTCTCTTTTGGGCCGAGCCGCTGAAATCCCGACCCATGACATTCTCAAAGCCATGGAAACGGCATCCGTGGTTCAAATCGATGACATTAGCCAGCTCGAGGATACCTGCCCCTATCGAACGTTCGTCCAGCGCTACGAAACGCAGGCCGCTATGGGGGCAGCCATTCTGGTGGACGAGATCCTATTTGGGGTAATGGTGGTACACCAGTGTCATCAAACGCGGCAGTGGCAGCCCCATGAAAGCCAACTACTAGAGCGAATTTCCACCCAGATGGCGATCGCAATTCAGCAGGCCCTGCTGCTCAAGCAGATCAGCGATCTCAACAGTACGCTAGAGCAGCAGGTCGCAGACCGCACAGCGCAGCTTGAACAACGAATGGGTGAAGTGCAGGAGCTGAGCCGCTTCCAGCACTTTTTTCTCCACGCCATTACCCATGATTTGCGCACCTCCGTCTTGGGGAATCTCATGGTGCTCCAAGCCATTACCGCCGATGCGAAGGAGACCATAACCCTCCCTGCCGATCTGCTGGAGCGCATGCGTCAGGGTACCGAGTGCCAGCTCCACAAGCTCGATGCGCTGCAGGACATCTATGCGGCCAAAACCATGGGGATAGCCCTTAACCCCACAATGACATCGCTTTCCAATGTGGTGGCGCAGGCCACCAGTGAGCTGGCGCTGCCGCTGCAGCATAATCATGCTCAGCTGACTGTAGACATTCCTGACAGCTTACCTACGCTATGGGTTGACCTAGAGCTGATTCAACAGGTGCTCCGTCAGCTGATCGCGAATGCAATTGACCATAATGCCCCTGGGGTAGGGATTACCGTGTCAGCGCAACAGATGGAAACCGGCGTCTGCTGCTGGGTAGAGGACAATGGAAAAGGCATCTGTCCGGAACGGTGCGCTCGCCTGTTTGAGTTGTGTGTTGACTGTCCAGAGTCACGCCATTATGGCGGTATCAGCTTGGGCCTCTACCGCTGTCGCCAGATCATCGAAGCTCATCACGGGAGCATCCAGGTCGAGAGCCAGCTTGGACAAGGGGCGCGGCTGGAATTCACAATACCCTGCGCGTCCTTAACATAGCGGTGGGCCGTGAATTGGATTCGTTTAGATGCTTGTCAAAGTGCGTTACGCTTGACCTTGTGCAATCTGTAGGCCCGTTCTGTATGTCTGACTCCATGGCACCTGAAGGCTCCGCTCTCGATCAAGAGCAATATCGCCGCAAAATGCAGCGCCGTAAAGAAGTACAAGCGCAGCGTGTAGCCGAGCGCAGCCGTGAAAAGGGATTGATCATCGTCCATACCGGCAATGGCAAAGGGAAAACGACTGCTGCTTTGGGTATGGTCGTTCGCTCTCTCGGTCATGGCTACCGAGTGGCAATTGTGCAGTTTATCAAAGGCGCTTGGGAACCTGCCGAAAAGGCCGTTTTGAGCCAGTGGTCAGAGCAGCTAGAGTTTCATGCCTTAGGGGAAGGGTTTACTTGGGAAACCCAAGACCGCGATCGCGATATTGCTAAAGCCACAGCAGCCTGGGAGACGGCACTGGGTTTCATTACAAATCCTGAGGTGTCCCTAACGCTGCTCGATGAGGTCAACATTGCACTCAAGCTGGGCTATCTCTCCGTAGACCAGGTATTAGATGGGCTGTCTCAAAAGCCAGAAGACTCCCACGTGATTTTGACAGGGCGGGGAGCCCCGCCAGAGCTGATTGAGCAGGCGGATCTTGTGACTGAAATGACTCTGGTGAAGCACCCCTTTCGAGAGCAAGGCGTTAAAGCACAGCCCGGTATCGAGTTTTAGCGGGACCAGGCTGCGGCGATCGCTGCAGGTCGTGGGCGTGTAGTTAAGCCCATTGCTCAGCCAGTTATTTAAAGCACAGCTTGGGCGCGGTTATACTGGACTCGCTTTGATACCCAAAGTCCTCCTTGGATACTCGTTCCTATGATCAACACCACAGCGATCGACGCCATGACCGATAAGCTGCTGACCCAAACCCTGCTGGACGATACCGCGCAGCAGGCCAGTGCCAGCACTCGCCTGCGAAAAAACCACAATTTTCATGCGCTTGACGAGCGGGTGCAGCGCTTTATCAACGTGATGCAGCCCGGCACCTACGTCCGGCCCCACTGCCACCACCGCGACCCTGGCGTGAATGGGTTCGAGTTTTTCCTGGTGCTTCAGGGGAGCATTGGCATCCTAGTGTTCGACGAACGGGGACAGGTGATTCGGCAGCATCGAGTGAGCGATCGCGGTTCAGTACGGGCCATTGAGCTATCGGAGGGAACGTACCACACCCTAGTAGCCCTTGCCCCCAATACCGCTATGTTGGAAATTAAAGAGGGCCCCTACTCCGCGAAGACTGATAAGGCCTTTATGTCCAACTTTCCGGAAGAGGGAACGCCGGAGTCCCAGGCCTGCGTTGCGGCATGGGAATACTACTTTCAAAAATCATTTGCCTCTACATAAGCCTTTCATCAGCATCCTATGAGCCCCACTGCTGTCCTACTGCTCTCCTGCCCAGATCAGCAAGGGCTTGTCGCAAAAATCGCCAACTTTATCTACGCCAACGGCGGCAACGTTATCCACGCGGCACAGCATACTGATATGGCAGCAAACCTGTTTTTGACCCGCATTGAGTGGGAGCTAAATGGGTTCAACCTGCCCCGTGACATCATTAGCCCTGCGTTTGAGGCGATCGCCCAGCCCCTGAAAGCTCGCTGGCAAATTCGCTTTTCCGATGCTGTCCCTCGGGTGGCCATTTGGGTAACAAAGCAGGACCATTGCCTGCTAGATCTGCTGTGGCGGCAGCAGGCCAAAGAGTTCTCAGCCGCTATTCCGCTGATTATCAGCAACCATGAGCAGCTGCGTCCTGTTGCCGACCAGTTTGGCATCGATTATCACCATGTTCCCATTTCTTCCGAGACTAAAGCCGCAGCGGAAGCAAGCCAGCTTGCACTGCTGGAGCAGTATCAAGTTGATTTAGTGGTGTTGGCAAAATACATGCAGGTGTTGAGCCCAACACTTCTACAGCAGTTCCCCCACATCATAAATATTCACCACTCTTTTCTCCCGGCCTTCGCTGGGGCCAACCCCTACAAACGCGCCCATGAGCGAGGGGTGAAAATCATCGGCGCAACGGCGCATTACGCCACGGTTGATCTCGATGAGGGGCCGATTATTGAACAGGATGTGGTGGGGGTAAGCCACCGCGATGAGGTTTCAGATCTGATTCGCAAGGGCAAAGATTTGGAGCGCATCGTCTTGGCGCGGGCGGTGCGGGCGCACCTGCAGAACCGCGTGCTGGTGTACGGTAATCGAACGGCTGTATTTATTTAGGTAAGCTAATGCGTACAACGTCCTGGATATCCTGCTCGGCGACCATCGCCGTTGCTCTGCTGCTTGGGGCCTGCGGCGGTGGCTCACCACCACAGCCTGTGCCAGACGGTTCTCAGGGCAGCGGGTTTGAGGTGAAGCTGTTATTTGGTAGCGCTCTGGGCAGCTTTTGCGAGGAGGCGATCGCAGGCTTCAATGCCACAAATCCTAAGCTAGATGACGGCAGCGCGTTCTATGCCACCTGCGACGCGGTGGGCAGCGGCGATGTGGTGTCTACAGTGACGGATCTGGCCCAGGGACTGCAGTCGGGGACGATTAGTCCAGACTCTCCCGAGTTTCCCACCCTGCTGTCTGTGGATGGCGAAATTTACCACAGCCAGCTGCAGTACCGCATGGATCAGCTTTTTCCAGGGCAGAACTACATTCCTGAAATTACCGATGCCCCTCTGCTGGCCAACAGCCCCATGGTGTTCATGACCCAGGAACCGCTGGCCCCAGGGCTGCAGCAGGTGGATAATCTGTTTCAGGTGTTGGTCACCGCCGAAACCCATCAGGATATTGACCCCGCCAGTGAGCCGCTACAGATTCACTATGTCCACACCGCACCAACCCGCTCTAACTCCGGGCTGCAGACTCTGGTAACTCAGTTTGCCTCTGTATCAGGCAAGCGCCCCAGTGAGTTAACGGTAAGCGATGTGCAAAGCGCCATTCCCCAGGTGCAAAAGATTCAGACCAAAATTACCCGCTACGGCACTTCCACTAGTTCCTTAGCCCAAGCCATGGTGGAGAACGGTCCATTTTGGGCCTCCATCGGCTCTGTCTATGAGTCCTCGGTAATTGCGGCCAACCAGTCCCTCTCGCCAGGGCAGCCGCGCTATAAGGCGGTCTATCCCCCCGCAACCTTTACCTCTAACATGCGGGCCATTTTGCCCGATGCGTCCTGGGTGAGTGACCAAGAGCAAGCAGCTGCAGAGCAGATTATCGAATACTTGCGATCGCCTAACACGCAAAAAATTGCCGCCCGGTTGGGGCTACGTCCCGGTATCCCCGGCGTAGCCCTGGGAGCATCGTTTAACCCCGAGCTGGGGGTAAATCCGGACGCCAGCTACGACTCCTACCGTCCTCCGGAGCCGACAGCGGTAGAGGCGATGCTAACGGCCTGGGAAGATACCGCTAAAAAGCCGTCCATGGTGGTGGTGGTGGTAGATTCTTCCGGCTCCATGGAGGGCAATAAGCTGCCCTCGGTTCAGAGCACGCTACAGACCTACATCAAAAACCTAGGACCGCGCGATCGCATCGCCCTGGTTGACTTTGATGACCAGATCCGCCCGCCAATTATGGTAGAAGGTACCCAGGCCGGTCAGTCCACAGGGCTGCAGTTCATCAGCAGCTTAGACGCCGACGGCGGCACGAGGCTCTACGACGCAGCGCTATATGCCCGCAACTGGCTGCGGCAAAACCTGCGCCCCGACGCCATCAACGCTGTGCTGATTTTGACGGACGGCGTGGACTCTGGCGAGGGCATTTCCTTAGAGATGTTAGAAGCCGAGCTGCGGGAGAGCGGCTTCAACAGCGACCAGCGCATTGCTTTTTTTACCATCGGCTATGGACAAGAGGGTGAGTTTGACCCCCAGGCCCTAGAGGCGATCGCCCAGCTCAATGGCGGCTATTATTCTCAAGGAGACCCATCCACCATTTCTGAGCTGATGGCGGACCTACAGCTGGAGTTTTAACTATGAAGCTGGCCAATCCCCTCTACTATCCGCTGCCGGTGCTGGCGGGTGCCGTGGTGCTGGTTATCGGCATCCGCGTGCTGCGGTTGCCCAGCCTCGTCGTGTTGCCTGCTGCGGCTGTTATCGCGACAGCGGGAGCAGCGGTGCGCAAGGGTCAAGAGCCCGCTGTCCTCGACCTGGATGATCCACAGCTAGAGACGGCGCTACAGGGGGTGCGACAGCAGGCGGTGGCGGTGGCCGAGAAATCCCAGGGCTTGCGGGGGGAGGCCACGCAGCTCCTCGCTCAGTCCAACCAGTTGGAGCTGTTGAGCGCTGTACAGTACGCCTGCGATCGCGCTGAGGAGTTACCGGTCAAAATTGATAGGTTGACGCAGCGGATGCGGGGTGGGCGATCGCTGCTCTCAGTAGAGGATTTGCAGCGCCAGCGCCGAGACGCAGAGCAGCAGGCGAAAGTCAGTACGGGAGTCGCTCGCCAGCAGTGGCTCAGACTAGTTAATACCCTAAGCCACAATATCCAGCTGGCGCAGGAGGGTCAAGACGCCCGCCAGGCACAGGTTGTGAGCCTGTCAACCCTGACCCTAGAAGCGGCGGGGGTACTGCAGAAGTTGCAAAATCAGCTGCGAACGGCAGACCTCACCGATAGCCGACAGACCAGCGCCGTGAAGGCGCTGAGCGCTGAGTTTGCCAGCGTCCAGGAAAATCTGGACTTGCTGATGGCGGACGGGACCCCAAACTAGCCTCAGATTATAGACGCCTGGAGCCAGTTCGGGGTCCTGATGGCCGATTCTGAATCCCCAGCAGTTCAGTCAGCTCAGCCTCGCTCACCCCAAATGCCTCAGCGGCGCCCGCAACATCCAGCTGTGGGCGCTGTCCGTGCTGTCCACCGCCCCGGCCCCCAAAGGCATCCCTCAGTTCGGCTTCTGTGACATCGAGTCGGGCCGCCGCCGCGCCCAAGTCGGGCCGAGTTTGGGGCCGCATGAGTCGCCCCGTTTCGGGATCAAGGGTAATGCCCAGGGCCTCCCTTAGATCAGCCTCGCTCACCCCCAGCTGGATCGCCGCTGCTTCGAATCGCTCTCGTCCATGGGCTTCAGGGTTTTCTGGCAGGCCCAGAGCCTCTCGTAGCTCAGGTTCTGTCGTGCCCAACTCAGCCGCAGCTGTGGTTAGGTCAATGTGATGGCGGTGTCCACGCCCATGTTTGCGGCCTTCCTGGGGTGGGCGAGTTTCCTCGCTAGTCGCGCTCTGCGCCATCGGGCCAGGCCGGGCCGCCACGCTGATCTGAGCAGTGGTCCCCAGCAGTAGCGCGGATGCAATTAGAACGTTGCCGACGCGAGAAGCAACTGTAGGTTGGTCGTTCATACCAGTCTCCTAAAAAACTATTGTGTTGATGCTGTGCTGTCTTGCACAGTTCTATTAGGCGCAATGAAAATGACCGGCGACCGGTCGTCAAAATGACAATGTTGTAATGGATGCCAGCGCCGGTTAGAGGGTTGAATGGAGAGGGAGACAGGGTAAGGCTATTCGCGGCTCACATTTCCTACAGAACAGATCAAAGGCGCAGCCATGCATGTTCTATTCGTCGAAGATGAATCAAAGATTGCCAGCTTCGTCCAGGCTGGCCTCAAGGAGCAGGGGTTCACCATAGACTACTGTGACAACGGCAACGATGCCTATGACCGGGCTACCGACCATAACTACGACGTGATTGTGCTGGACATCATGGTGCCGGGAAAGGACGGCCTAGCGATTCTCAAGCATCTGCGGCGCTCCAGACGCGATACGCCCGTTATTCTTCTCACCGCCCGCAACGAGCTAGACGATCGCCTGGAGGGGTTGAACTTGGGGGCAGACGACTACATCAGTAAGCCTTTCTTTGTAGAAGAGCTGGTGGCTCGCATTCACGCCGTGGTGCGGCGCAGCGTCGGCGATCGCCAAAACCGGGTCTCTGTTGGGGCGCTCACCCTAGACCGCCTCACCCGCGAGGTGAATCATCAAGACACTACTGTAGAGCTGACCACGCGGGAATTTAACCTGTTGGAATACCTGATGCGATCGCCGGGACGTGTCTTTACCCGCACCCAAATCCTGGAGCATGTGTGGGGGTACGACTTCAATCCCACCACCAACGTTGTCGATGTGTGTGTGCAGCGGTTGCGCCGAAAAATTGACTTGGCCGATGGTCCCAGCTGGATTGAAAATGTGCGGGGCGTCGGTTATCGCTTCCGTAAGCCAGCGCCATGATGCGATCATTTCGCGTCCGTATCGCGCTGTTGTCGACGGCATTGGCAGGCGCGGCATTGATGGGATTTGGCGGCGTGGCGTGGCGGTCTATCTATGGGGCCAAGATTAGCCGAGTCGATGCCAGGCTCGACTCTCAGCTTCAGCGCTTCGCCCGCCGACCACCCCCACCCAGCTTCTGGCAAGCTGGTCCTGCCAACATACCGCGCCAGCTTGATGGCAATGCCGATGCTGTGGCACTGCAGGTGTACGATTCTAATGGCAACCTCCTCTATCGCTCAGACAACTGGCCAACCGCAGCCACCCTCGATTGGGATCGTAGGGGCCACCCTCCTCGTCACCGCGAGCCTCAGTTCGACCGACGTAGGCCACCACGACCAGGTCGGCCTACTCAGCGAGTCGAGCAAATCCGGGGATACCGCACGGTGACCCGTCGGGCTGATGACGGTCGCTGGCGGATTGGCGCGGCTGAGCTACCCGCCGGCACGATAGCGATCGCTGTTAGCCTAGCCAGCATTGACCAGGAGATGGCCGTTATCCGCACTATTTTCCTAATTGCAATTCCTGGGACGCTGCTGCTGGTGGCCGGTGGGGCTTGGGGGGTGTCCAGTCGGGCGCTGCGACCGATTCAGCAGCTCACGGAAGCGATTCAGCAGATTACGGTGGCTGGCCTAGACCAGCGGGTCTCGGCAGAGGCAACTGATGTGGAGTTTGCTGCCCTAATTCAGGTGTTCAACCAGATGCTGGCGCGGCTAGCACGCAGCTTCAAGCAAGCCTCCCGCTTCAGCGCTGACGCCGCTCATGAACTGAAAACGCCGCTAGCCATTCTCCAAGGGGAGCTGGAGCAGACGCTGCAGCAGGCAGAACCAGGCTCCGAGCAGCAGCAGCAGTTGAGTAGCCTGCTGGATGAGGTTCGTCGCCTTGGCAGCATTGTCAGAAAGCTGCTGCTGCTGTCCCTGGCCGACGCTGGTCAGATGGCCTTGTACAAGGTTCCGATAGACCTTTCCGCGCTGGTGGCGGTGATGGTAGAAGATGTGGAGCTGCTGGCCCCTCATCTCCGCGTCGAGGCCGATGTTGCGCCCCAATTATCGGTGCAGGGCGATCGCGATCTGCTGACGCAAGTGCTGCAAAACTTAATCAGCAATGCCATCAAATACAATATGCCCGATGGCTGGGTCCGCATTGAGGCTAGGCGACAGCCAGACGCCATACAGGTGAGCATTACTAACGCCTCTAGGGGCATTCCAGAGGGCGATCGCGATCGCATTTTTGACCGCTTCTACCGGGGCGATCCGGCCCGTAATCGCCGCGTCGAAGGGTTAGGGCTGGGACTGAGCCTGTCGCGAGAGATCGTCCATGCCCATGGCGGCAGGCTTGACCTAGCATTATCATTAGGCGACCAAACAACGTTTTTGCTCACGTTGCCCACTGCAGTTTGACGACTTAGACTCTTTCTCCGTGACATCCTCCCGACGCTGATGCTATGCATACAGCGCGGGCTTCCTCAGTGACTCCCAGCTACTGCTAAGA
>JBARYO010000274.1:0-15234 GCA_049647905.1 Elainellaceae cyanobacterium
GCTCAATGAGGCTGAGCCGGAGCCGTCGGCGTAACCCCGTCTTTCTCCCCCGCTATGGGGGAGAACCAAAGATTTCACATATGAGGCGCGATACCTATGGTTGATACCACACCCGAAATAACGACGACTGGCCACGGCGCTGACGACCATGGACATGACGACCACGCCCACCCTGATCTGCGCGTCTTCGGTCTGATTACCTTTCTAGCGTCAGAGTCTGTGATGTTCGGCGGCCTATTCGTCGTCTACCTCGTTTTTCGCGGTAGCTTGGCCCAATGGCCACCGGAGGAAACCGAAGTAGAGCTGCTGCTGCCAACAATTAACACAATTATTCTGGTATCCAGTAGCTTTGTGATTCACAAGGGCGATGTAGCCATTAAAAAAGACGATGTCAATGGCATGCGGCTTTGGTATGGCATTACGGCGGCCATGGGCGCTATCTTTTTGGCGGGTCAGCTCTATGAATATGCCACCTTGGGCTACGGCCTAAAGACAAATATCTTCTCGAACTGCTTCTACATCATGACCGGCTTTCACGGGCTACATGTGCTGGTGGGTGTGCTGCTTATTCTGGGTGTGATGTGGCGATCGCGCCGAGAGGGCCACTACTCAGACTCGAAGCATACGGGGATTGAGATGGCGGAGATCTACTGGCACTTTGTAGACATTATCTGGATTGTGCTGTTTGCCCTGATCTATCTCTTGACGCTCCTTTAAGCTTGCTTCACGACATTAAGACTCCAAATTGCCCTCGCAGATCCTGTTTGCGGGGGTTGTTTTATAGGCCAAACAGGCGATCGCCGCGTGGCGCTGAGCAGCCTTCAGCTCTCCTCCGGCGATACAAACGCTGGTGATGCTTGCCGTGAACCTCGCCACAAATACTGCGTCAGCAGTGCCCCGCTGTGGTGCTCTTCTTCAGGGGTTTTGGGCAATGGCCAATGTAGCGCCTCGTAGAGCGCAAAACGGTGTAGGTCAAAGGCCGCCTCTAGCAGAGTGCCATAGGTGCTTGCCGCGGTCAGCATCCAGTGGTGGGCAAACCACATCGTTCCGCAGCTGAGTGGCAAGACCCACCAGCTGCGGGGATAGATTAAAAACCAGCTCAAAAACAGTAAGCTCCATAGCCAAATCCGAGCGGCAGTATTGAGGTCGCTGCGAGCCTGCTGAATCTCCGTTTTCACTCCCTCGGGGAGTACCATCCACAGGCGAGGCCAGCAGACCACCGCGTCCAAGCCATACTTGTCCCTAGGTCGCGTTTCGGCAGCCCGCAATATGTTGCCCAACTTTGAGGGCATTTGGCGGCTGCGCTGCGCCGGAAACTGGTGCAGCTGCATGTCTAAGTCAATTTGCACCTCAAGATCCTGAGGGGTAAACTGGTCAGGATGATCGGTTTTCTTCACCATCAGCGTATTCCAGCGGTCCTCGGTTTTATCAAACCACCGCCGCTGCCGTGCCAGTAAGCGATCGCGGAGGGGGCTTGTCCATCGAGGCCAGTACCCTTCAAAGATGCGCAGCACGGCTAGGTCAAATCGCTGCATCACAAACCCTGACGCCAGCACCAGTAAGAGCCCTCCCAACAGCAGCCCAATTTGCAGCGTTTCATCTAGCCCGTCGAATGTCGTTTCTAAAGCACTCCAACCGCTATCCTGCAGGTATGCCACCAAGCCACCCAGCCAAAACACAAAGGCTGGAGCAAATAAATTAGCAACCCAGCGTTCCGTAAGCTTGCTGCCTATGGCAGTGAGAAAGTTGCTATACACTGTTGCTGTACACCTAGGAATCGCTGACTGGAACTAAAGCGCAGCCGTGGGTGGGGCAGGTCGGACTATCGCCTGCTGACCGCAAAAATCGGGTGTAGTCGTTACCCTGAGGGCAGATATATTTCTGAGCACCGATAGCGCCAATACTGCCGGGCAACCCCTGATAGCCGCGCGTAGCGCCGCCTTTGGGTACCCGTTGAGGGGCTGTCGTTTCTAGGAGCCAGTCTTCCGTTTCCGAATCACTTTGCAGCAGGGCCAAAATATTGTCATGAACAGATTCCCCGGCATTGGCTTGAGCCAGGTAATCTGCTAGCTGACGGTCAAACGCAGCAGCGGCTTCGGCAGGAAGTAAGTCAGGAAGCTCTCCCCGAATTTGACGAGCGGCGTCTAGGACATCGTCGGGGGGAATTGAGGGCGATCGCATGGTTGACGCTAGGCGTGGTTGTGCCGCTCGATCATACTTGAGCCTTGCTCCAATCCGTCAAGGGGGTAGAGCATCCTGCGGGAGATGGCCTGTTTAAACGCTAACCTCAAACGCCTGACGCGCCATCAGCTGGGTCAGAGACGCCTCAACCTGCTGATACTGTTCCTGCATGAGTGCCGCCAGTTGAGAGGTCTTGGCCTTAACCTCTGCCTCAGCGGCGGCCTCGTAGTGCTGCCCCAACACCTCTAGCGCTTGACAGGTGTCTGCAAGCGCTGTGGCTCCTAGGGCAGCGCTGCTGGATTTCAGAGTGTGGACCGCTCGGAAAAGCTGTGCGCCGTTGGCAGCGGCGATCGCCTGCAGCGCAGATTGAATTAAGTCGGGGGATTCCTGAAGATAGATCGCAATCAGTTGGCGCAGTAAATCCATTCCCCCATCGCCGAGGGAAGCCAAGAGGTTTTCTAGCATCGCTTGATCCAAAACCGCCGTATCTGCAAAGGTGGCGGTTTCAGGGCACTTAGATTGACCGGCTGCTTTGCCAATCGCCGCTGCCGTGCGCTCTAGCGCCGCCATCAAATCCTCAACATGGATAGGTTTGCTGATGTAGTCGTCCATCCCCACTTGCAGGCAAGCCTCGCGATCGCCCTCAATGGCATTAGCCGTCACGGCAACGATGCGGGGACGGTCGTTATCATTCCATTTCTGACAAATCGCACGGGTGGCGCCAATGCCATCAAGTTCCGGCATATGGACATCCATCAGCACCACGTCATAGGGCTGGCGGGCGATCGCTTCTAGCACCTCCAGCCCGTTGCCCACCATATCGGCGCGGTAGCCTAGCTTCCCTAGCCACAGCAGCATGAGCTGCTGGTTCACCAAGTTGTCCTCAGCAGCCAAAATCCTTAGGGGAAGCCGCTGAGCCATGGTGCTGTCCAGAGCAGCATTGGGGTAAGTACTATCAATCTTGATGGGCTGTTGACTGATGGCGCTGACCAAGGCGTCCTGGAGCTGAGATTGCCGGGCTGGCTTATTTAAGACGGCTGCGAAGTCGACAGCGTTCATGGCCGCCAGTTCTGAGGTCTGCCCGATTGACGTGAGCATCACTAAGGGAATACCAGGGTGGGACGCCAGTTGACGGATTTTACCCGCTAGCTGCAGTCCGTCCATTTCGGGCATTTGCATGTCCAAGACAGCGATATCGAACGGCGCAGCCTGCATCTGCTCTAGGGCAGCTGAACCAGAAGGTACGGCTGTGGTCAGCATGCCCCAGGACTGGGCCTGCAGCGCAATGATTTCACGGTTCGTAGCATTGTCATCGACAATCAGCAGCCGCTTTCCCACCAGAGAGCCATGGTGATGGTCGGTTGAAATGAGGCAGGCGGATGTGGTCTCTAAATAAACCGTGAAGTGAAAGGTCGAGCCAACACCAACAACGCTATTGACCCACATGCTCCCTCCCATAAGCGTACAGAGTCGCTTACTGATGGCCAGTCCCAAGCCTGTTCCACCATATTTACGGGAGGTAGAACAGTCCACTTGGCTAAAGGACTTGAATAGGCGGTCGAGGCGATCGCTAGGGATACCAATGCCAGTATCTTTAACGTGAAATTCGAGAGCTACAGTTTGTGGACCTGACTGAGCGCTGGCTTTCGCTTGACGTTGTGCCGTAACTGACACCACAACTTCCCCATGCTCGGTAAACTTTACGGCGTTACCGACTAAGTTGACCAGAACTTGGCGCAGCCGGGTGACATCGCCAATCACATGCTTCGGCACATCCGGATCGAGCCAGTACGCTAACTCGACCCCTTTGTCAGAGGCCCGCGCCGCCAAAAGCTGCATCGACTCTTGGATACAGCTCTCCAAATCAAAGGGCTGTGCCTCTAGCTCCAGGTTGCCAGATTCAATTTTGGAAAAGTCAAGAATGTCATTGATGATAGTTAGCAACGCATCGCCACACCCCCGAATTGTCTCTGTGAAGTGGCGCTGCTGTTGCGTAAGAGAGGTATCTAGCAGCAGCCCCGTCATGCCAATGACACCGTTCATCGGCGTGCGAATTTCATGGCTCATGGTCGCGAGGAAGTCGCTTTTCGCGCGCACAGCCGATTCAGCCGCTCGCTTAGCCTGCTCTAGGGCAGAGTTTTGTTTGGTCAGGCCCTCCAGCGTCTGCTGAAGGCGATCGGCCATCCGGTTGAAGGCCATCTGCAGTTGGCCAATCTCGTCACTGTGGGCAATAGTAGCGCGCTGCTGAAGATCGCCATCGGCCAATGACTGAGCCAATGTCCCCAACGTCTTCAGAGGATGGTGAATCTGGCGTCGGAATAAGCTTATGGTGACCAGCATGAGCAATCCGCTGATGGATATCGACGTGAGGAGACTGGCCACTGTCGCCCTATAAGACTCTTGCTTGAGCGACGTCAGCGAGTAGCCTATCAGGACTTCACCGACGACAGCTTGCCCAGACAGCACTGGCAGGCGAATTTCCCGACTGTTCGGGTTTTGTCGGATCGCATTAAGAGTTTCAATCGTGGAGGCTGATGCTACGGTTTGAACCGCTGCACGCGTGCTCGGGGGCAGCGATGTGGTTAGGGCCTCTCCTTCGGGACTCAAGATGACGCTGTACTGAATATCGCGGTGAGAGCTAGTCTGACGCATCAGCGTTTCTAGGGTGGAAAAATTAAGCGCCAGGATGGCTTCTGGCGTCACGGCAGCTAGGAGCTCAGTGTTGTTGGTGACCTCTTGCTCAAGCTGGTCAAGCTGCCGGTGGAAATGCCGTCGGGTTTGAATTGTGCTGATTAGGAGCTGGGTACCAACCAATACGGTGGTGGCAATACTGAGATAGCGAAACGCAAGACTACTGCGGGCATTCTGAAGTGCTGAGAAGAGAGCCATGATGATTGCTGCAACGGAGGTGATACATCTGGAATCAATTGGAAATTTAGCCCTGCAGCATGGGGTGAGCAAGACGCTTCTAATAGGGGAGGTCCAGCGCTTCTATCAACTGGCTGACGGAGGTGTAGTCGCTGGCTGGCACAAATCCTATTAGTCCAGCCGATGAGAGGGATGGATGGTTGGCCGGTAGGTTGAGCAGAGCCTCTGCAACGGCTTCTGCGATCGCTGGATCGGTGTGCTTTAGAGCTGACATAGGCCATTCTGGATAGAGAGGCGTTGTATGGGGGTAGAAAAAATTATCGGACGCAGGCTCCAAGACCCTAATGGCATCGGTGCTGTCGATTAAACCCTTTGCGCTCGTTTGCTCTAGCTGCCCAGAACGAACAAACCCGGCGTCAATGGTGCCGTTGAGCACCGCTAGAATAATATTATCTTGGGACGGAATCTCGATGAATTGGGCAAAGTCGGTCTGGGGCTCGATTCCCTGCTGCTGTAAATGGTAAATCTGGAATACGCAGCCCGCCGCTGCAGTCTGAAAGTTGACGCAGGCCACTCGCTTGCCAGACAAGTCATCTAGAGACTGAATCGAACTATCTTGCCTAACGATGATCAGACCGCCGAACTTACTGCCGGTTTGGGGGCGGACTTGGGTCGCAATGAATGTGGTGCCGTAACGCTGCTGAAGTTTTACAGAGGCTAGAGGGTTGCTAAGAATAAAATGAAGGCTATCGGCGGCGGCGGCTTCAAACTGGCTAGTCTGGAACAGGGGCACAAGGGTGAAGGAGTACCCTGTTGTGTCGCTTAAATACTGAAGTAGCGGACTGTACCGCTGATGGACAGATACAGCGCTATCGATGACGAGTACGCCAACTTGAATAGTTTCGCTGGGCGCAGTCTGACCGTGGCGATCGCTGCCGGGTGTAGCCTCGCGATCGCTATCAAGCTGGCTCGTCAGGACCGTAACGTCCCGGGCAGCATCAGTCTTTATCGACTCAGACTGGCGGATAGCGCTGACATCCGGCGTATTCGAACTGCAGGCGCTGCAGGCAAGCGCGATCGCTATCCCAATCACGCCGACTGAACAGTCGTAACCGAGAAATTTCATAATGATCCGCTTGTGGGGCTAAGTTGGATTAAACAGAACTTCGGGCAAACTCTTGGGAATAGGGCACTACACAATCACGCCCTTGTTCCTTAGCGCGATATAGCGCAACATCTGCAGCATTGATCAAAGATTCAGCAGGCTCTTCGGCCGTTGGAATTAGGCTAGCGACCCCAACACTCAAAGAAACATGGTCGCCCATCGGGGAAGCGCCGTGATAGATGCCAAGCTGACGGACAGCATGGCACAGCTGATGGGCGATCGCTACCGCACCGGCTTCTCCCGTGTTGGGCATCAACAAGGCGAATTCCTCGCCCCCATAGCGGGCCACCAAGTCGGCTGGACGACGAACAGTTTGCTCTGCTGCCGCCGCAATCTGTCGCAGACAGTTGTCTCCGGCAAGGTGGCCGTAGGTGTCGTTGTAGACCTTAAAAAAATCGACGTCAAACAGAGCTAAAGCCAAAGGACGTGATTCTCTGGCAAGGCGCTGCCACTCTCGCTGTAGCCTGCCGTCGAAGCTGCGTCGGTTCGAAATCTGCGTCAAGCCATCAAGTGCGGCCATCTTGTGCAGCAATTGATTGGCTCGCTCAAGGTCTTTGTGAAGCTGATGTCGCTCAATATACAGCCGTACCCGCTGACGGAGCACAGGCCAGTGAATAGGTTTAGTGACGTAATCGGTAGCTCCAGCATCAAAGGCACGGTCGACAGACACGCTGTCATTTAGACCTGTGATCATCAAAATTGGTAACGATGCTGCTGGCCTATGCGCCCGTAGACGCTGACAGCATTCAAAGCCATCCATCGTGGGCATGCTAGCGTCCAGCAGAATGATGTCAGGTTCAACGGTATGATAAGCCTCTAGACAAGCGGCACCATTGTCTACTTCGACAACGCAGTACCCACCTTCTTGCGCGAAGCAGGCTGTCAGAAATCGTCTCGTGAACAAATCATCGTCGGCAAGCAGAAGGGTGAGTGGTGATGTTTGGGCGGTAAAACGGGTAGTCATAGCCTAGCTGTCCCTATAAATCCGGCTAGATGCCACAGCGCAGGGGCTCGCCTGTAACGCCTGTTGCTGCCTCTACGGCTAGACTTCCCAAATTCGAAATCACAATTTACACGGCTTGTACCGCTGCACAGATACGAGTCACCTTAGGGGACACTATATTTGCAATTGCAGGGCCAACATTAGGGTAAGCTTAGCTTATCTGATAAAATCTTATGAAAAGTTAACGATACAACATATAAGTTCCCCATGAAAGTATTGATCGTTGGTGCAACCGGTACCCTCGGGCGGCAGATTGCTCGCCGTGCGCTGGATGAGGGTAACCAGGTGCGCTGTCTCGTCCGGAGTTTTCGGAAAGCTGCGTTTTTAAAGGAGTGGGGAACTGAGCTAGCAGGCGGTGACATTTGCCGACCAGAAACGCTGCCTGAGGCTCTAGTGGGGGTCGATGCAGTGATCGACGCCTCCACAACACGGGCAACGGACTCGCTGTCAATTCGTCAAGTTGACTGGGAGGGCAAGGTCAACTTGATCAAGGCTACTCAGGCCGCTGGCGTCAAGCGCTTCATCTTTTTCTCCATTCTAGATGCCGAAAAATATCCAGACGTACCTTTGATGGAGATCAAGCATTGTACTGAGGCCTACTTGAAAGAATCTGGGCTTGACTATACCATTCTCAGACCCTGCGGTTTCCTACAGGGCTTGATTGGCCAATACGCCATTCCTATCCTAGAGGGGCAGGCAGTGTGGGTTATGGGAGACACGTCGCCTACGGCCTATATGAATACCCAGGACATTGCCCGTTTTGCTGTCCAGGCGCTAGGGCGTTCAGAGACGATAGGACAGACGTTCCCTGTGGTGGGCAGTCGTGCCTGGGGCGCTTATGAAATCATTCGTCTGTGCGAGCGCATGTCGGGCAAGACCGCCCGCGTCACTCGCATGCCCGGCGGTTTGTTGCGTGTTATTGGCCGATTCGCTCGTTTCTTTCAATGGACATCCAATATCTCTGACCGCCTTGCCTTTATGGATGTTGTGGCATCTGGTCGTCCCCTTGATGCCGATATGGCGCAAACCTACAGCGCCTTTGATATTGACCCCGATAGCATTACCACCCTTGAGTCCTACTTGAAGGAATACTTCGACCGTATTCTCAAAAAGCTGCGGGAAATTGATTATGAGAAACAGAAGGCGAAAAAGAAGAAGAAAACTCCCTTTAAAACAGGGGCTTAGTTAGTTTCTTGCATAGCGTTCGGTGTTGAAGCTGCTGTTTGTTCGCCATGCCGAATCGATTGGAAACGCTCAGGGTCGCATGGTGGGTCAATATCACGACCCCCTCACCCCTCGTGGGCAAGATCAGGCTCAGCAGCTGGCATTTCGGCTGCAGCGCTATGTCCCCACCTGCATCTATGCGAGCCCGCTGCAGCGGGCTGCAGAGACTGCAGACATCTTACGACGTAGCCTAGGCGCGTTGACTCCCATAACCTATCTAGACGAACTGCAGGAGTTTCAGAACGGCATTTTTTCTGGACTAACCTGGGCAGAGGCACAAGAACGCTATCCGGATTTTTGCCAACAGCTCATCACTAATCGCGACTGGATTTCAATTCCGGAGGCCGAAACTCTGCAGTCAGGGCGCGATCGCGCAGAGCGAGTCGTCAACCAGCTGCTAACCCATCGCAGCGGCGAATTGGTATGGGTCGTGTCCCATCACTGGATTCTGCAGCATGTCGTATCGGTGCTGTTGGGCTGCGATCGCACCTGGGAATTTCCGCTGGACCATACTGGATTAGTTGAGGTATGGCTAGACCGCGATCGCTGGGCCATGCCGGAGCAGAAGCTCAACAGCGCTCTGTGGCATGTGCATCGATTCAATGATGTGGCGCACCTCAGCAGTCAGTCTGAAGCAGATTGATGAGATGTCTAGCCTGCAAATCCGGCCAGCGGCTGCCGAGATAGCACTTGAGACGGGTCAATTTTGACCGTGGCTTCATCAAGGGGTAGACAGCGATGGACCTTGCTATAAACATTGACCTGATACACCTTGTCGTTCGTAATATCAACGCCAGTCAGCCATCCACTCCGGGGGTGATAGGCTCCCGTATCGATATCCAGCCAGCCTTCGCCACGGGCAATGGCTCCTGGCGCGACGTTGGGCAGGGTAAATGTAATCGTATGTCCCGTGATAATCAGCTTATCCCTAAAGTAGGGATGACGGCTGCCGTGGAACGGTTGTCGAATCCAGCATAGATCTTGCAGCGTTTGTTCTTCGATCCGCCGCAGTGGATTGACGCCAGCATGTACCAGCCATGCCGCTCCCAAATCAAGGTGCGTTGGCCAGGTGCGGATCCAGGGCAGCTGCTCTAGCAGCAGCTGGATGGTGTCAAAGCTCTCCAGGGTCGCTTGACCGCCGCTGTAGAGCCAAGCAGCCAGCGGAGACGTGGCTGCTTGGCCATTTGGAAAGGCGGACAGCAACATCTGCTCATGGTTTCCCAGCAGCGAGACGTAGCCTTGGCGGCGAATGAAGGCCAGCACCTGAGCACTTTTGGGACCACGGTCAATGACATCGCCTAAAAAATAGACTTGGTCATCCGCACTTGGGCCAATAGTATCGAGCAGCTGGATTAGCCCATCGTATTGACCATGCACATCCCCAATTACAATTTGACGGCCTTGAACCACACTCTAAACCTCTATTTCATAGTTGAGCCAAGGCTGACCTTTCCAAACGTCGCCAGCCGCCTCGCTCTCAAATAACGCTGCGTTCGTCTATCTGTTGTCCAGGTGACCACCTCTAGCAGTACCGTACTTTGCGTAGACAGACATCGACATTTCTTTGCGCTTACTATCAGCTCTTCTTCTGCTACCGTACAGGTTTCAAAGCCCCAGTTACGCAAAACTGAAGCAACATTAATTAAATCTTTAAGAAGGTCGCTGCGAGAAGGCTGGTTTGGGTGTTCGAAAGATATTACTGACTCAGTGCGCGGAGAAACGACTGCAGCTCAGACAACAGACTACGCCGAGGGGGCTGAGCTGCATCACCTGGTTCCAGAGTACCCATCAATTGCTGATCGATCTCATCAGCAGTGGGCCGGGTCTCACGCTCATCAATGAGTTCGTAATCCTCTCCCTTTTGTTGCCACAGCTGCCACGGGTGGGGATAACAGCGAAATAGTGCCGCGTCGCTCAGGGGGCGCAGGTAGTAGCAGGCGTCAAACTGGCTTAGAAACCGCTCTCGCAGCTGCCTTGCGGCATAACCAATCCCCACAATGGCCACATCCTCTAGGTGGGGATTTAGCATAATCACAGGGCGATCGCCTGCCCCTTGGCATAGGGCCTCAACCTGGATCACTTCAACGGAGGAGGGCTCAACAAAGACAAAGACGGCTTCATCGTCCTGAAACTCAGCATTCATATCGCTGATGCCGCGAATGGCATAGGGTTGGTCGCCCCAGTCTCGCCGCGCCAACGCTGCCGCACCAGCATCAGGAAACACCACGCGCAGCTTAGGGCCTAATGGTTCAAAGGCATCGAGAAACGATTGTGCAATAGGAAGGATCTTCAGCTCGGGGAACACAAGCTCAACCTGTAGACGCTGATATCCGTCGTCAAGGGCGGCTTGGGTCGCACTACGAGCTTGAATGACGGCCTCATCTAAGCTTTTAGGTAGGGTAAGAGTAGGCATCCGGGAGCGGTTCCATCGCTGATACTGGACTGCTTGATACTACCATCACTCCTGCTGCTGCCGGGGTAGGTCTTCCATGACGATCAGGGCTTCCATGACCTCTTTTGCCACTGGAGCGGCAACTGTTGAGCCGTAAGCGTCTCCCCCTTGAGGCTCGTCTACGAGGGTTAAGATAACGTATCGGGGGTTGTCCGCGGGCAAGACGCTGACGAAGCTTGTGACCCGAGAGCTGGAGTAGCCCCCCGAGCTACTGGCTTTCTGCGCTGTTCCAGTTTTGCCTGCGATGCGATAGTTCGCAATCTGAGCGGGTTTTCCCGTTCCCATCACCACCACATCTTCCATCATGGCCAAAACTGCCCGACTGGTTTCTGCTGAGAACACGCGCCGAGATTCAGGGCGCTGCGGCTGCCAGTGGGGAACGTTGCGGCTGTCAACTAATCCTTCTGCGATATGGGGCGTTACCAAAGTGCCCCCGTTGGCGATCGCCCCATGGAGCTGCAGCAAATGCACAGGAGAAAGGGACAGCCCTTGTCCAAAGGCCGTTGTCGCCGCCTCTACAGTGGAACCGACAAACTGCTCTCGATCTTTCATCAGGCTCGTGGCCTCCAACGGCAGATCGACACCGGTTGCTTGCGGCACCCCCAGCCGCTCTAGCCAGCCATAATAGTCCTCCCGCGTTAGGCGCTGCATAATGCGCACCATGCCGACGTTGCTAGAGTACTGCAGCACCTCACTGACGCTGAGGTCACCCCTGCTGCCAGCAACGTCATAGTCTGAGTTTTCAATGGGCCATTCGCCGATGACAATGCGCCCTTCATCATGGATGACATCACTAACGTTTAGGTGTCCTGACTCCAAAGCGATCGCAACGTTAATAGGCTTAAACGTCGATCCGGGCTCATAGAGATCGGTGATGACCCAGTTTCTGAGCTGTTCAAGGTTGGCGGTATAAAACTGGTTTGGATCATAAACCGGCGTCGTCGCCATGACCCGCAGCGCTCCGCTGTGGGCATCCATGACCAAGACAGCCCCTTTTGTCGCGCTGTAGGCTTCGACCTGCTTCTGCAAGGCGCGAGACGCAATGTGCTGCAGGCGGCTATCTAGAGTGAGCCTCAGCTTTAAATCATCGCGCTTTAGCTGCTCTAGTGACACTGCGCTAGAGACCACCGCGCCATCCCCACCTTGAATAATGTCAGCAGGCTCAAACGGCTGCACCAGCTGGTCTTGATAGCTCTCTTCAACGCCCCCTTGGCCAGCCCCATCTGAATTGACATAGCCAACGACATGAGCAAGAGCGCCAGCATGGGGATAAAACCGCTCTCGGTACGGTATGAGCTCCAGCCCATCGAGGTAGAGCTGTCGAACTTGACTCGCCGTTTCCCTAGGTAACCCCTCACCCAGCTTGATGCCGCTTTCTGCGCTGCCGAGGAGATCACGAACGTCAGCCGCATCTTCATCAAGCAGGAGGGCTAGCTGATTGGCGACCGTATTAAGGTGCTCCGGTGACGCATCGGCGAAGAGCCGGGGGTGGGCATAGAGGGTAAACACCTGCCGGTCAATCGCGACGATGCGGTCATGCCGGTCGACAACAGGACGACGGGACGATAGAGGGGTGATAGGAACCCTTCGCTGCCCTTCGGCACGCTGCTGAAGCATGTCACCCTGGAGAATCTGTAGGTAAAACAGCCTGATGCCGAGACCGGCGATCGCCACAACTAACAGGAGCCAGGTCAAGACTAGGCGCGACCGAGGGCAGCGGCTCACCGGGCGCTTAGACCGCCACCGCTGACGTTTAGAGTCGAGTCTCTGGAGCGACCGTCCTCTCTGTTGACCGTCATATGGTCTCCGCGAAACGCCTGTCCCGTCAGGCAACAGACGAGGTCCGTCAGTGCGCGTATATTTAGACGTCGCAAGCTTCACGGGTCGAGATTTAGCAAGCTGAGGTGGTTTTGGCTTATTTTGCCGAGACTTTTGGAGCGCTTGGCGGCGAATAGATACCCGATGGGCCATGGCAGTACGGTTAATAAGAATTACCTCAATACCCGATGGGCTGAGGAACGGTCCATGTCTGGGATACGGGTAAAGGGGGTACCGGTGCGTCAGGGCGGAGCGGGGCAGGAGCTATCTCAACCATGTCATCTGATGAGACAGGACGCAGGGTTGAGGGTTCGGCAGCGTTGGGCTGCAGAATCTGCGCTTCTAGCGCTCCGGTCACGGTGACTAGCCGCTGTTCGTGAAGCTGCAGTGTTCTAAACCGACTGTACTGGTTTGACCACTGCTGCTGGGAGTAGACGGTCCAACCATAAAGCGTCAGAGCAATCGCGGTAACGACCGAAGCGCCAATAAACGAACTTCGCTGCGCGAAAACCAGCAGTCGAATTGCTTGGGGATAGGTCTGCTTCCGTCCAGCAATAGTCGCTACGGATGAAGGCCGAGTAGCCGTTGATTGGTTTGCTCGGAACTCAGAGCCCACGGGCATCTGCGGCGATGGAGTAGAAAGCGGTGCTAGCGCTACAGCTCCTCTGACCTGCAGCGCAGAGGAGTCGGCCAAACGCCTATCTGACGGTCGGTTGACATGGTTAGTTCGAATCTGGCGCGATGCGGCAGAGTGACGCACAGTAGTACGATTTGGCACAGACATAAAACATCAGGCAGTATATAGAGGTTAATCGAGCACCAATTACGAATCTTGGCAAAAGATGTAGCGAACGTCCACGACAGTAGGGCAAACCCTAGCCGACCCACTATCAAAACGCAACCGTAGATACCCCAAAACATACAACATCTTAACAGTTGCACAATCAATATAGCTTCCGCTCTCCAAAAAACCAATCATCTTTAACGAATAAGATGTCTTCGGTAAAATGCTCAGTAGGGTTGCATCGGGTAGCTCAGCGCTACCAACGGGGAGACTACTGGCGTTTGTATAGGCTCAAGCGTTTGCCTAAGTCGCTGTAGTCAAGTGAACATATGTCTGCTTGCGATTGGTGATAACCCTAATATGAGGACAGTCCTGTGCCGGTAGATGAAAACCTGGGGCGTAAGCTGGTAAATCGATACCAGCTTGTCCAACCTCTTGGTCAAGGGTCTATGGGTCGCGTATACGCTGCTAAAGACTTGGCCTTGGGCGGCGTAATGGTGGCTGTCAAGTTCTTGGCTCAAACGCTACTCAATCGACAAATGCGCGATCGCTTTGCAAAAGAAGCCGAGACTTGTGCCAAGTTAGGGCAACGAAACATCCACATCGTGCGTGTCACGGACTACGGTATTGATGACAATCAGATTCCTTTCTACGTGATGGAACATCTGATTGGTCAAAGTCTAGCGGACGTCATTCGCTACAATCCGCTACCTGTACCGCAGTTTCTAGACGTGTCTCGTCAGATTTGTCTGGGATTGCAGCGGGCGCATCAAGGCATTGAGACCGACGACGCAATGTTTTCTGTCATTCACCGGGACATTAAGCCCAGCAACATCTTTGTGGCTGAAAACGACACCTTGGGCAAATTGGTGAAGGTGCTTGACTTTGGGATTGCCAAGATGCGGCAGGCTGATGCGCAACAGACCGACTGTTTCATGGGAACTTTGGCCTATGCATCACCGGAACAGATGGAAGGCCAGAGTCTAGATCAGCGCTCCGATATTTACAGCCTCGGGATCATGATGTTTCAGATGCTGACGGGTAAGCTTCCCTTTCAGCCCAACAACAACACCTTTGGAGGATGGTATCAAGCCCATCGGAAGGCACGCCCCCAAGCCTTAGACAAGCTTCGCCCTGGTGCACGCATTCCTGCTGAATTGGAAGCGTTGATCATGCGCTGTATCGCTAAGGCCGTGATCCAGCGCCCCCAGCACGTGAGTGAGATTCTTGAGGCTTTGGAGCAAATTCCCCAAGCGTCTACGCCTTACCTTCCCTACGGTAAGCGGTCAAATCCGCCTAAACGGGACATGTTTACTGTAAACAGTGCATCATCCTCTATAGAAACCCAATGTCGCCGTGCAGTATGGCCGCCAAACAAACCAAAAGCCGAGATTGTCTTCCCTGAGCTAATGAAAGTGAACGGCGAGCTGTTTGCGACACTTTGGGTGATGTTGCCCTACGAAGATATCGAACGGATAGCAGCGTCTATTCCATACAACAAGTTTATGTTTTTGGCGTCGCCGCATCCGGTACTGCTTTGGGCAACCGTGCTCTACACCCATGAGCATGGTCCTCGGTGGCTCCCCTGCTACCTAGACCTGAAAACCACGCAGGGGCAGCAGATGTTGCGGATACTTGGTAAGACAAAGCACTATCGCCTGCTGTGCTTTTCAATAGAAGATCCTGAACGGTGCGCCTACACCAAGCTGCTCACCATTACGGAGCCCTCGGTACTCGTC